>JAFSYD010000322.1 GCA_017443685.1 Lachnospiraceae bacterium
CGCAAGTTTTTTATAGTATTTTCCACAAAAAATAGAATATCGGAAATATCACCCACATAATACTCCTTTGGCGCAAGTTTATGTGCATCATTCATATAACCGAACAAGAGCATATCCCATTGACAAACTACGTACAAAGACATATAATCAAACAAGATACTTCTTTGGACGTAGTTTATATAGGAAAGTATAATGAAGATATATCACGGCTCGACGCAGGTTGTCACAGAGCCAAAATACGGCATCGGACGGACAGATAATGATTACGGACAGGGATTTTACTGTACGAAGGATAGCGAACTGGCGAAGGAGTGGGCGGCAGTCAGCGCGGATGGCGGATTTTGCAGCTGCTACGAGCTGAAAGAAAAAAACCTGTCCATTTTATGGCTGAAGGACAGACCGCTCTTATCCTGGGTAGCCCTGCTGTTAAAGTACCGCAGACTTCGGATTTCCAGCCCGGTTGAGATGCGTGCAAGGGAATATTTAATTACGCACTTTTTACCCGACATTTCGGATTATGACGTGGTGGCAGGATACCGGGCGGATGATTCCTATTTTTCCTTTTCGCGGGCATTTTTAAGCAATACCATCACCTTGGAGCAGTTGGTAGCGGCAATGCATTTGGGGAATCTGGGGGAGCAGGTCGTATTGAAAAGCAGGGCCGCATTTTCTGCAATACGGTTTTGCGGCTGTGAGCCGGTCAGCGGAGCCAAATACTATCCGATGCGCAGGATGCGGGATCAAAAGGCACGCGAGGATTACCGCAGAATGCTGGAAAACGCGGATACGGACGGACAATATATCAGTGATATTATGCGAAAGGGGTGATTCGGTTGGCTTATGCTTTTGCGGAATGTTATCTTGCGGATGCGATGCACTCCCTTGGTGAAATGACGGAATATGCGGCGGAAGCGTGTCGCGAGGATATGGACCGCTTTTTTCAGATATTTTCCATCAGCGGCTACGCGTCCCGTTTTGAAAAAGGCGATCCGTGCGTGGTCAGCGGACTGTCAGGCACGGAGCTGTACGGGCGGATTATGGAAGCCTGTGGCTTAAAGCAGCCGGATACCGCCCCGCCTTTGGTCCGCTATCATGCCGGCGAATACTATTGGAGCGGTTATATCCTTGGATATATGCAATGGCTTACGGGGATAACATTTTCCGGGCTGTTCCAGCGTCTGCGGTTTTCCGATTTTATCCGCGCCTATCCGGCGCTACACACGGCATCAGAGGAGAAGGCGGCGGACGTACTGATCGAATGCTACCACAACCGCGGAATGACGACACGGCTGCAGGCATACCGAAAGCGGCTCGGTTTATCTCAGAAAGCACTTTCAAAGGCGGCGGACGTGAATTTGCGGACGCTCCAGCAATACGAGGTACGGGACAAGAATATCAATCACGCGGCGGCGGATAAAATCATATCGCTTGCCGCGGCGCTGTCCTGCCGTCCGGAGGATCTGCTAGAAATGTAAAGGGATCCTGCCATCTCCGGGGTTTTTGTTCCTGTCGCGAACGACCAGCCGCGGGCATATTGTTCATTAACATTTTTATTTCCCCGACTATGGCATTCTCCGCGAAAAAATGATAAAATGACAAAGATATTGATTCGCATACAGAAAGGCAGATACTATGAGCATCACATATGTCAGCACCCGTGACAAGAACAACACCGCGACAGCGTCACAGGCGGTACTGCAGGGCTTGGCAAAGGACGGCGGGCTTTACGTGCCGACCGCGGTTCCGGCACTTGACGTTCCGCTTTCCGACCTCTCCCAAATGGACTACCGGCAGATCGCCTATGAGGTAATGAAGCTGTTCCTTACCGACTATACCGAGGAGGAACTGAAGGGCTGCATTGCCGCCGCATACGACGACAAATTTGACACGCCGGAGATTGCCGAATTAAAAGAAGCGGACGGCGCATATTACCTTGAGCTTTTCCACGGCCGGACGATCGCCTTCAAGGACATGGCGCTTTCCATCCTGCCCCACCTGATGATCACCGCGGCGCGGAAAAACGCGATCAAGGACGACATCGTGATCTTAACCGCGACCAGCGGCGACACCGGAAAGGCGGCGCTCGCGGGCTTTGCGGACGTAGCGGGCACAAAAATCATCGTCTTTTATCCGAAGGACGGTGTCAGCGACATCCAAAAGCGGCAGATGGTAACGCAAAAAGGCGACAACACCTTCGTCGTCGGTATCGACGGGAACTTCGATCAGGCACAGACCGGCGTCAAGCAGATGTTCAATGACGCGGCGTTAAATGAAGCCATGTCCCGGGCCGGATATCGCTTCTCCTCCGCCAACTCCATCAATATCGGCCGGCTGGTACCGCAGATCGTATATTATGTCGCGTCCTACGCAAGGCTCCTTAAAGACGGGAAGATCACGGACGGGCAGGCGATCAACATCACCGTCCCGACGGGGAATTTCGGCAACATTTTAGCCGCCTATTACGCAAAAGAAATGGGGCTTCCGGTACATAAGCTGATCTGCGCGTCGAACGAGAACAAGGTCCTTTTCGACTTCTTCTCCTCGGGCACGTACGATAAGAACAGGGACTTCATCCTGACCAGTTCGCCTTCGATGGACATTCTGATCTCCAGCAACTTAGAGCGTCTGATCTACCGCATCTGCGGCAACGACGATAAGAAGAACGCCGAGCTGATGGGCGCCCTCTCCGCCGGCGGAAAATACGAGATCTCCGACAGTATGAAGCAGGGTCTGTCCGATTTCTACGGCGGATTTGCCACCGAAGAAGAAACCTCCGCCGAGATCGCACGCCTCTTTGATCAGACGGGCTACATCATCGACACACACACCGCGGTCGCTTCGGCGGTCTACGGCAAATACAGGAAGGATACCGGCGATGACACGCCGACCGTGATCGCAAGCACGGCCAGCCCATACAAATTCACAAGAAGCGTGATGCGCGCGATCGGCAAAGACGATGCCAATAAGAGCGACCTCGAACTGACCGACGATCTTTGCGCAGTAAGCGGCGTCGCGATCCCGCCCGCGATCGATGAGATCAAAAACGCCCCGGTAAGGCATACGACGACGTGCGCCGTCGACGAAATGCAGGATACAGTAAAAAATTTCTTAGGGATATAAATTAAAATGAGCCCGTCGGCTTCCGCCGACGGGCATTTTTTTAATTCTTATAACGTCAAAATCAAATACACCGTTCCGAACGGATATATCACCGGAATCACGAACGACTCCGCTGAAAGGTGCAGCACCTTTTCCTTCTCCTGCATCGGCGGGTCGAGCATCAGCTCCTCAGAGTAAGTGTTCGACATATTCACGGAAAACAGACCGTTGTGGAGATTCAGGAAATCCTCCATCGAGGCCTTAACGTATTCATCAAACTCCGTAAACTCCATCTTCGCGTAACGGGAAGCGAACTGCACTGCCGTCGCCTCGTCCATATCAATGGAAGATGAGCAGGTCATCGGCCCCATGATATGCTGCGTCACGCAGTACTGCGTCTCATAATCCGCCACCGCGGACGGCGCGAGCGGCGTAAAATCCGCACCGATGAACCGGATCAGATTGTTGAAGATCAGATTCATATACATCACCGTATATTCCGTGATCTCCCTTCCGGCCTCCTCGAAAAAGCTTGCGATCAGCTTCGTCGTCGTCTCGTTGTTCTCGTCGGTATTGACAATGTCATCGATCTTGCTGTCCTGTTCATACCCGACCATCAGACCTTCCAGGTCGGAATTGGTCAAACAGCCCATATCCACCAGCGTCTGCCCAAGAAGCAGATAATCGGGAATCTGTGCTTTCAAAAGATTCTGGAGCTGGTCTTCAAAAAGGTAGTTCTTCTCTAAGGCAATCTCACCGAACCGCTTATCCTCCCGCGTCTGCATGTAGGTTACTTCATCCACCTCATCCGCGGTCATATACCCCATCTGCATAGCGAGGGTGCCCAATTTGATATGCGTGTCCGCAAGCATCGTGATCGCTGCCGTCAGATCCTCCGGCGAAACAGCATTCCTGCCCAATAAATAACTGCCGAAAAACTGTGCAAACATAGATTATTTTCCCCCTGTATGCGATGTCAACACAAGCTCCACCTGCTTGTGGTCGATCGGCTTTTGAATGAAGTCCTTCGCACCGGCTTCGATCGCTGCCTTCAGCTGTGACTGCGTCCCCACCGAAGATACAATGATAATGATCGCCGAATTGTCGATCTCCATTATCCCCTTCGTCGCGGAAATCCCGTCCTTCACCGGCATAACAATATCCAGGAAAACGAGATCCGGATGCGTATCCGCAAACTTATCCACCGCTTCCTGTCCGTTGCTCGCCTCTATAAATTCAGCATTCTTCACTGTGCGGGAAATAACGTCTTTGAGCTGCTTTCTGGCCAAAATTGAATCGTCACTGATCAAGATCTTGAGATTCGAAGCATCCATTTGCATTCACCCCTTATATCAAAAAAACACCCAACACATATATATTACACTAACATCCGTAAATATTCAAACATTTTATAAAAAAACCCGAAAAAGCCGTCATCTTTTATCCTTCGGCACGTATTCACGGTGTTCGGTAACCGTCATATAGGCCGGACGCATGATCTTGTTGCGAAGACACAGCTCCTCCATCCGGTGCGCCGACCAGCCGGCGATACGGGCGATCGCAAAGATCGGCGTGTAAAGCTCCTGCGGCAGCCCGAGCATCTGATAAACGAAACCGCTGTAAAAGTCCACGTTGGGGCTGACGCCCTTATAAATCTTACGCTCCTCGGCAATGAGCTCCGGCGCCAGGCGCTCCACCATCGAGTAGAGGGCAAATTCCTTTTGATAGCCCTTCTCACTCGCAAGCTGCTCAACAAACGAACGGAACACAACCGCACGCGGGTCGGATATGGAATAGACCGCATGTCCGATCCCGTATATAAGGCCGGCCTTATCGAACGCCTCCCCGTGCAAAAGCGCCTTTAAGTAGGCAACCACCTCATCCTTGTCGTCCCAGTGCCGCACCTTCTTTTTCATATCGGCGAACATTTTTACCACCTTGATGTTCGCGCCGCCGTGCTTGGGACCCTTCAGCGAACCGAGCGCAGCCGCGATCGCCGAATACGTATCCGTGCCAGATGAGGATACGAGGTGCGTCGTAAAGGTTGAGTTATTACCTCCGCCGTGCTCGGAATGCAAAATCAGCGCCACATCCAGAAGCTTCGCTTCAAGCGGCGTGAACTTTGAATCCTCCCGCAGGCAGTGCAGAATATTTTCCGCCGTGGAATACTTCGTCACCGGGCGGTGGATCACAAGACTTTCCTTTTTATGGTAATACCGATACGCCTGATAGCCATACACCGAAAGCAGCGGGAACATGGCCACCAGCTGGATGCACTGCCGCAGCACGTTGCCGTCGGAGGTGTCATCCGGCATATCGTCATAGGAATACATCGTAAGAACACTGCGTGCGAGCGAGTTCATCATATCCTTCGAGGGCTTTTTCATGATGACATCGCGCACAAAATTATGCGGCAGGGTCCGGTATTTGCTCAACATGCCG
>JAFSYD010000323.1 GCA_017443685.1 Lachnospiraceae bacterium
AGACCGCAGATAGCTCTGCAGGCTCTTTAAGAAATCATAACCGACGACCGTATGGAAGATATCCTGATCCAGCAGCTGCCTGTAGATTTCAAGCGCAGCCTCGGGCTGATCCATATTCACCTTCGTGCGAAGATAATCGACCGCCCGAAGCTCGCTTTGTGCTTCCTTTGCTTCTGCTTCCGTTTCGAATTTGTAGTCTTTTAATTTATACATATATTAGAATTTGGCTCCGGCATCCCTTGTAAGCTCTGCTGCGATATCTCTTACGATCTGAGGCGCCTTCGTGCACTCCTCCAACGGTCCCTGCAGCGCGGTAAGCGATGCGGACGTCTCTTCGGTGCTTGCGGCATTCGCTTGGGCAATTCCCGAAAGCGAATCGATCGTCGCCTGAACCGCGTTCTTCGTCGCGTTCAAAGAATCCACCTCACCGGCGATACTCGTAACCGCGTTCGATACGCTGTCGATCTCAGTTGTCAGCGCTTCAAACGCTTCCTGCGTATCGTTCAGTCTGTCGTTCTGGCGGTCGATCTCTCTTAACACGCCGCCCATAGCCTCAACAGAGGTCTGTGACTTCTCGATCAGCTGCTCGATGATGCCGCCGATCTGCGCCGCACTGCCGCTTGACTGCTCCGCTAACGCGCGAACCTCATCCGCAACGACAGCGAATCCCTTGCCTGCCTCACCGGCACGGGCCGCCTCGATGGAAGCGTTCAATGAAAGCAGGTTCGTCTGCGAGGAAATACCGCTGATAATATCGACTACCTTACGGATCTCATCAACCGACTCATTCGTTGCATTCGTCTGCTCGTGCACCTTGTCGATCGACTGCTTCATGTTGCGGGAGATCGCAAACAGATCATCCAGGATCCCTCTGAGCTGGCGGTTCTGCTTTTCCATTTCTCCGGTGGAGTGGGAAAGCGTGTTCACGTGATCCGTCGTCCTCGCGATCACATCCTGGACGTCACCCATCTGATTGGAGAGGTCCGCCGTCTCACCTGCCTGCTGCGTCGCGCTTTCGGCGATCTCGTATACGGCTTTGCCGACACTTGCGATCTCATCATCGATCGTCTGCACGTTATTCTGGAACTCACCCGCAAAGCGCTCCATAACCGCGACATTCTCATGTACATAATCCACAACGGTACGGAACTTTTCAACAGAAATCTTCCGGCCGTTCACCACAAAGACGCTTTCTTCGAAGTCTTCCTCTTCCTCGAGCAGGAAGGTCATAGCGCATACAGCGATACCTCCGATCATAATCAGCACAAAGAACACCCGAAGCAACAATGCATTGTCAGCACCGCCGCAAAGAAAGATGCCGACAAGCGCTACAAGGCTGATGACCGCGGCCGCGATCCGCGTAATGGTCTTGTTCATAGAAATATCCATAGATGTATCCTCCCCCTAAAAATCACATATAGTTCTTAACGTTAGAAGCGTCAACCGGCTCGAACGGCACCCATACGATCGTGCCGGTATCATCAAGACCATCCAGCCCCTTCGCTGTCCCCTTCGTTGCAAGAGCGATCGCCGTCTTAACGCTCATCTCGCCCTGTCCGCTTGCCGACTGATATACGGTAAACTGCATTCCGCCGTCCACGATCGACTGGCAGCCTGCCGCCGTAGCGTCTACACCGCAGATCGGAATATCCTGCGTGGAAAAGCCATGCTTCTTAAAAGCATTGACAATACCGACCGCCATAGTATCGTTGTTGCAGAATACCGCGTCAAAATCCTGATTTGTCTTAAGGAAAATGTCAAACCGCTCCTCGGCCTGCGTATCCGTCCAGTATGCCGTATCGTTGAAAACGAAGTTCGCGTTGACGCCCTTATCCTTGAAATACTGGACAACCGCCGAGGTACGTCCCAGAGATGCCGTATGTCCCGGCTCCCCCTGGAAGATCAAAGCGTTAAAGGAACTCGGATTGCCAAGCTTATTGTAGACATATTCCGCCTGGAACGTGCCGGCGTCGCCTTCCTTGCTGCCGACATACATATACTTGTCCGCTTCCAGATGATCCGACGAAGGCTTACTGTTGACAAATACGATCGGCATATCTCCTGCCACCACTTCCAGCTGCAAAGCTGTTGACGGATCGTTTGGCAGACAGATCACGGCGTCGTATCCCTGTTCCTGGGCCTGCTTTACCTGCGCAACCTGCTGGTCGACCGTTGAGCACTCTTCCATAACGTCAAGTGTCACGCCCTCAGCCGACGCCGCGCTTTTGATGCCCTCCAGCAAAAGATTGCGGAAATCATCCAGCGTCGTCGTCGTATATAAAATTTTTAAACCTTTGCCGCCGCCACCGCCGCCGCTGCTTCCGCAGCCGGTGAAAATGCCAACCGTCATCGCAGCCGTAAGAAGCAGGGCTGCCGCGTTATGAAAACTGTTTCGCTTCATCAATGCATCAATCCGCCTTCGTGATCTTAAACCGCTGTACGTAACCGGTCAGCGTTTCGGACGTATTTGCCAGCTCGTGTGAGTTGTCCGCAACGTCCTGGCTGCTTGCAGTGATCGCCTGTGCCTGCTCTACCATGTTCTTCGATGTCTCTAAGATCTCGTCGGCACTTGCCGCCTGCTCTTCGGAGATTGCAGCAACGTTCGAGGACACCTCGTCCACCTTGGAAATACCCGCGATCATATCGTCGATCACGTGGCTCGTGGACTGAATGTTTTCGAAGATCGTATCGAAGGTTTTCACCGCTTCCGCGATCAATTCGCTGTTCGCGTGGATGCTCTGCGCGCTTGCGTCTGCCTGTGCCACAACATCCGAGATCAATGCGCGAACCTGCTCGATCAGGTTCGAAATATTCTGCGCGCTCTCGGCGGAGTTCTTCGCCAGGCCGCCGATCTCCGTCGCAACAACCGCGAACCCGCGTCCCGCGTCGCCCGCGCGTGCCGCTTCGATCGAAGCATTCAGCGATAAGAGGTTTGTTTCCTCGGCGATATCCGAGATCATACCGACGATCTCTGTGATCTCCTGCGAAGCCTTTCCGACCTTGCCGATGGAATCCACAAGCTCGGTATTCGCCGCCTGGATCTCGCCCATAGCCACGGAAAGGTGCTCCATGTCCGCACGGCCCTTCTGCGAGATTTCGACCGTTTCCTTCATCCGCTCGGACGCCTTGTCGGAGTTCTCCTTCGTGTCGGATACGACCATTGCAAGTGTCGTCGCGTTCTCCGCGATCTCGTTGACCGCAAGCGCAAGCTCGTCCACCGTATGATTTAGGTTCGCCATCGCCTCTTCCTGCGACTGGGACGCATCATACATATTGCGGCTTACGGTATCGCTGTTATCCGACTGACGGCGCAGCTTCACTGACTCGTCATTGATGGAGGACAACATATTGCGCATCGAGCCGACGAACTCATCCACCTGGTCTCCCATGATACCGATCTCGTCGTTCGAAGTGTTGCTGACCTCGATCGTAAAGTCGCCCGAAGACATCGCAGCGATATTCTCCGTGATGGTTGCCAGCGGCTTGATAACCCTGCCGACGATGAGGCGGATCAGGATACTGATGATGATAACCGCGATCACACCGACGATCAGAAGAATGATGATCAGTCTTGTGACATCCTGTAAGATGACGCTGTTAGCAACGTAAGATACCAGCACCCAGTTCGTATTCGGCACTTCGGTAAAAGCTACCGTATAGCCGTGGATCTGATCCGTCGTGTAGTCGCCCGCGCTGATCTTCGCATAAGCCCCTGCCAGAACCGGGTCGGAAGACGAGGCGGAAAGCGTCGACGATACCAAAGAGGAATCGCGGTGCGCTAAAATCATGTAATTCGTCTTATTCACAAGGAAAGAGCTTGCGTGCTTCATCTTAACACCGGAATTGACGATGATGGAAATCTTTTCCAGCGTCACGTTCGCTGCCGCAACCTTCAAGACATCGCTGCCGTCGTTAACGATACCGGATGCCGAAATGACATACGTACCATCCGCGTTCTGGTACGGCTCGCCGTAAGCCATCTCGATGCGGGTCAGGCCTTCCTTGAACCACTGCTCATCGGCAGGCTTGGAAATTGAAAGATCCGCTCCCTCACCGATATAAACCTTGCCGTTCGTGTCCGCTACATAGACACCGTTCGGCGAATCCGAATTCTTGCCGACATACGTCGTAAGAAGGGTCTTCAGTCCCGCCTCATCGGGCTTCGTACCCTCGATTGCCTGCTTGATCGTGGAAAAATTCGTCAGATTCTTTGACAGCCACGCGTTGATGTTATCGCTTTGGTTCGCGATGGAGCCCTCAAGTGTGGAAACCGCAAGCTCCTGCATTTCCGAACGCGTCAGTAAAGATGAGATAACAACGAGAACGACGATCGTAACTATAACCGCCGGCATGATAAGCCCGAGAAGCTTATCCCTGATCTTCCTGGTACGTCCGCGCTTTTTCGTGACCGAACGGGAAGCCTTTTTTTTCCTTGCCTTACTTTTCATAATCCCCCTCCTGTAATATGATTGGTGTATCACACACTGCTACTATTTTAACACATCTGTTCGATTTGGGGTAGAAAAATTTTATGAAAATTTAAAAAAAAGGAACCACAAAAAAATGTGATCCCTTTCTGCTTCGAAACTATGAAAAATCAGATATGATCAGAACAGATTCAGCTCGCCCTGCTCCGTGCCGTTAACAACGTAATATACCTTGTTCTCGATCGCCTTAATGTATACATCGATCGACTTAACCGCAACCCTCTTGTGCGACTCCTTGAAGTTCGCCGTCGCTGCAGCAATGATATCATCAAAGGTCTTGGAATTGCCGTAATTATCCTGGATGAAAGCAGCCTTCTTAACGGTCTCTTTCTTGGCCGCCGCGGTCTCCGTCTTCTTAGCTGCCGCAGGCTTCTTTGCCGTTTCCTTCTTGGCTTCCGCCTTCTTCTCTGCCGGCTTGGCTGCTTCCTTCTTAACCTCAGCCTTCGCCTCAACCTTCTTCGCTTCCGTCTTCTTTGCTGCCGCTGCCGCAGGCTTCTTCGCCGCTGCCGGCTTCTTCGCCTCGTCCACCTTCGCAAGCTCCTTCGCCGTCGCCTCAACAGAAACGTCTGCCTTCTTCGCAGTCTTCTTGTCTGCCATGATCATTTCTCCTCTCAACAAAAATCGCATCGTTTTAAACAGAATGCTCGCAAATTTATTCGTTGTTAAAACAATTATACACAACACGGATTCAAAGTCTATATACAGTTTTCATATAATAACTGCACCGTCTTTTCTTCGTTTTTGGTAATTTTTAACAAAGCCGTAACATATTTTTAGCAGATAATCAGCGCGGCAGATAAGACTCGATGGTGGAAAAAAAGGAATCCGTCGTGATCGCCTCACTGCCGTCAAAAGGGATCGCATCCAGATGCGCCTCGTTAAAAACCGAATAGTAATCCCTGCTTTGGGAGCTGATGATCTCATTGATCGCCTGTTCCTTGCGCACGCCCACAATATCATCCTTGTTCTGTTCGGAAAGCGCGCGGTTATACTTGTTGATGCAGCAGACAAAATAATATCCGTATTCGTCTGCGATCCGTCCGGAGATCTCACCGTCATCCAGATCAAAAGCAGCCTCTTCCACCGCCTTCGGATACGTTCCTCTCCCGAACGACACCTTTCCTTTATCTTTTCTGCTGTAGGAAGCGCAGAGCTTTTCGAAGCTATCGCCCCGTGCGATCGCTTCCTCCACCGACGCCGCGGCCTCTTCACCGGCAACGAACAATACATAAGCATCCATGACTCTGGCTTCGTCCTCGGAAATCTCCTCATCGATCGAATCCATCAGCCCGGCATATACCTTCTGTGCCGTTGCATAGCGCCGGTACAATTGCTCGATATCATTTTCGGAAACCTGCATATACGCCCGTTCCCCGGCAGACAGGGAATTATAATACGCGGCTGCCGCCGTTTTAACCTGCGTCAGCTCTTTTTCATCGAGTGCGATATCGTGATCTGTGGCATAAAGATTCATGGAATACACCCGTGCCAGATGCTGTGCCGAGAGCATACGGATGCTTTCTTCCATACGGTCGACGTCAAATCCGCCGTTCCAGAGATCCGTTTCGCCGACGCGCCCATAGATGTTCTTATAATTGGCAAGATACACCCGCACCTCATTATCCGGACAGCGCAGCGGCCCCATTTTAAAAATGGAAAAAGCCCCTCCGCCGAAGGTAAAAACGACCTGCCTGCCGTTTACCGTACAGCCGGACAGCAGGATCCCGATAAAAATAACCGCAAGCAGATTTACGATCCTTCGCATCAGCCCTCAACCACCAGATAACGTCCGTCCGGCAACGGGAACACTTCTTCCAGCTGCAACAGCTCCTCTTCGGGAATATCCGAGATATCGCATTCCTCTTCCAGGTATTCCTTCAGCTCATCTTTGTCCGCACAGACATAAGCGCAGACATCCTCCAAAAAGCTTTCCGCTTCCTCTTCCGTCTCGGCAACTACCTCCGGAAGAAGCTTTAACTGATTTTTCAAAAATGCTTCGACACACATCTTGTCATACTGCATGGCATCATACATCCTTTCTTTTTTTTTTCCCATAGACTATACATCTTA
>JAFSYD010000030.1 GCA_017443685.1 Lachnospiraceae bacterium
GGCAGTGTGCATCGACAATCCGAGCGGGATGGTGCGTGCGATCGTTGGCGGACGGAGCCAGAATCTTGCGGGTTATACCCTAAACCGTGCATACCAGAGCTTCAGACAGCCGGGAAGCTCGATCAAGCCTCTGATCGTATACACACCGGCATTGGAGCGCGGCTATTCGGCGGAGTCGATCGTGGAGGATAAGCGGATCGAAGACGGCCCCGGGAACGCGGACAACTATTATGCCGGAGAAATGACGCTTCGAAGAGCGGTTGAGGTATCGAAGAATACGGTTGCCTGGCAGATATTTGAAGAGCTGACGCCGCAGGAGGGGCTTTCGTATCTCAGGAAAATGAATTTTTCCAGGATCGTGGATGCGGATGAGGTTCCGGCAGCTTCGATCGGCGGACTGACAAATGGCGTTTCCCCCCTTGAAATGGCGAAAGGATATGCTACAATAGAAAATGATGGTGTATATCGTGAGCCGACCTGCATCTTGCGGATCACGGATGCGCAGAATAATCTGATCTACCGGTCGACACAGCCGCAGACGATCGTGTATCAGGAAGAAGCAGCGCGGCAGATGACCGATATTCTGACGGGCGTGTTGACGAAGGAATATGCGACCGGGTACGGATGGGGCCTGGATAATATCGGGATGCCCGCCGCAGCGAAGACCGGAACGACGAACGACAGCAAGGACGGATGGTTTGTCGGTTATACACGGTATTTTACAACGAGTGTCTGGGTGGGTTATGACCAGCCGCGGCCGATGCCGGGACTTAAGCACTCGAATTATCCCGGATCGATCTGGCAGAAATATATGCTTTGGCTGCACGAAGGACTTGATCCGAAGCCATTTCCGGCGGTGGACGGTGTAGCGTCTGTTATCGATGAAGAAAGCGGCGAAGAAGGCATAGGCGATGAATATATCACGGTGGACGGACAGATGATCCGTGTCCGGGATGTGATGGACGGGACGCCGGATGCGGAGCTCGAGTCAGAGGAAGAGCCGGACGACGCGGCACCGGAAGAACAGCCGGATGGATCGGAGAACGATGCATCGCAGGCCAACGGACAGGAACCGGAAGCACAAGAGGAAGGCGGACCGCGTGAGAGCGATCCTTCCGTGCTGCCGAACGATGGTGCCGAAGCGGTAAACGGGGATACGGTCACGCCGGGGAATACCGGGAACGGAGACGGGGCGCTGCGGCAGAACGTAATACAGCCGGGGGATGCCGGCACGGATCGTCAGCAGTCACAATAACACGGAAAATACATCTGCCACAGGCGGATGCGTAAGATATTAACAAAAGAAAAGGGGGACCTTACAATGAAGGAGTATGTATTTGGTGCGGACTTAGGCGGGACTACCTGTAAGCTTGGTTTGTTCAAGTCGGACGGCAGTCTGATGGAGAAGTGGGAGATCCCGACGGACACCTCGAACAACGGCGCGAACATTTTACGCGACATATCCGAGGCGCTGCACGCAAAATTAACGGAGAAGGGCATTGCGGAGGATCAGGTTGAGGGTGTCGGCTTAGGCATTCCGGGACCGGTCAACGAGCAGGGCGTGGTGAACCGCTGCGTGAACTTAGGCTGGGGTGTGATCCCGATTGAGAAGGACTTTGCGAACATCTCCGGCTTCAAGGTAAAGGCAGGCAACGATGCGAACGTTGCGGCAATGGGCGAGGCGTTTGTCGGAGCAGGTAAGGGCGCGGAGAGCGTAGTTATGATCACGCTCGGAACGGGCGTCGGCGCCGGCATTATCTTAGACGGCAAGATTATCGCCGGGCATAACGGTGCGGCAGGCGAGTTCGGTCATATCAAAGTAGTTGACGGCGAAACGGAAACCTGCGGCTGCGGTAAGTGCGGCTGCCTTGAACAGTACGCATCGGCAACGGGCGTTGTCCGTCTGGCGAAGAGAGCGCTTGCGTCTTCTGATAAAGAAAGCGCACTCCGGAACTTAAAGGATGACGAGCTTACCGCAAAGGATGTATTCGATGAGGCGAAGGCGGGCGATGAGCTTGCAAAGGAGATCATTCATGAGTTTGCGGCAATCCTCGGCAGCGCTTTGGCGAAGCTTTGCACGATCGTTAATCCGGAAATGATCGTCATCGGCGGCGGCGTATCGAAGGCTGGCAAGATCATTCTTGACGAGCTTGACGGACCGTTCA
>JAFSYD010000324.1 GCA_017443685.1 Lachnospiraceae bacterium
GAAGTCAGGATTTGCGGGGAATGCCTGCGCGGCAGCTTTTACGCCTTTTTGCTCTGCCGGGGAATACGCCTGTAAGGAGTGCTGGATCTTGTGCGACAGCTGTGCCAGAACGCCGTCCGGAACATCCGCCGGATTCTGCGTACAGAAATATACGCCAACGCCCTTCGAACGGATCAGCTTTACGACCTGCTCGATCTTCGCGATCAGTTCTTTTGGCGCATCAGCAAACAGCAGATGTGCCTCGTCGAAGAAGAAGACCATTTTCGGCTTCTCGAGGTCGCCGACTTCCGGCATGATCTCAAACAGCTCCGACAGCATCCACAGCAAAAACATGGCGTACAGCCGCGGGGAATTGATGAGGGAGGACGCGTTTAAAATATGCATCATTCCGCGTCCCGTCATATCGACGGACATCCAGTCGCCGATCGAAAGAGCGGGCTCGCCGAAGAATACGTCGCCGCCTTCGGCTTCGAGTGCAACAACGGCCCTTGTGATCGCGGCGAGGGACTGGCCCGACATTTTCCCGTAAGCCGCCTCGTAATCCTTGTTGTTCTCCGCGACATAGGCGAGCATGGATTTCAGATCCTTCGTGTCGATCAAAAGAAGGTTCTCATCGTCCGCGATCTTGAATACGACGGTCAGAATATCTGCCTGTACATTTGTCAGATTCATGATCCGGGAAAGCAGCACCGGCCCCATTTCGGAGATCGTCGTGCGGAGCGGAATGCCCGTTTTCCCGTAAATGTCCCAAAACGTGACGGGAAATGCGCAAAAATCAAAGTCCGTAATGTTAAGCTGTGAAAGCCGGCTCGTGATATTCTCGTTCGAAGCGCCGCAGGCAGCCATCCCCGAGATATCTCCCTTTACGTCCGACACAAAGACAGGAACGCCGAGTGCCGAGAAGCCTTCCGCCATTACCTTTAAGGAAATGGTTTTGCCGCTGCCGGTCGATCCCGCGATGAGGCCGTGCCGGTTCGCGCGGCCCGGTAAAATGACGGCTTCTTTGCCGTCAGCCGATTTGCCGATTAAGATTCCTTCATTTGTAACCATTGCTATGTTCTCCTTATCTAAGATTATATGTGACCGAGCATCCGAAGCATTTCCAGGCGGAATGGATTCGGCTCGGATAAATATTTTTCGCGGTAAGCGGCGGCCATTTCTCTACCCAGCCGCACTTCGAGACGATGTGAAAAGAATACTACCATCGACTCGAGACAGATCGCGCAGAGCAGACAGGGGTATTCCCCGCCCGGCTTGTAATAACAGCACCCCCCGTCTAAATTGATCGCGTTGTGACGGTAGGCGATCATGCCCGGCGGGGTCTCGGGATGTCCGTGAAGAACGGGCTCCGTGACAGTCGGGGTATGTCCGTGCACAATGATGTGATCGTTGGCGTAGTTGCCGTTCAATTCGCGCGCCCAGGTGTTGTACATATGCTGCCCGTAGGCGTTTTCCGGCATATTATACTCGAACCAGCCATGTACGATGTCATAGACAACCGGCGCGCCGTTCCGCCCCGGGACAGTAATTTCGTAATGAAAGGGCATCAGCGTATAGGTGGCGAAAATGGAATTTAAGCGTCTGGGTGTTAAGGCATGATGCGCTTTGGCAACCTCGTAAAAATCATAATCGGGATGCGGCTCTCCTTCGCGGTCGAGATTGCCGGTCAGCCGGTGGAGGAGGGGCTGTGAGCGGTACCATTCGGACCAGTCGAAAAACCATTCCTGTAAAATACGGTCATGGTTGCCCTGCACCGAAAGGTAATTCCCGGTAGGATTGATGTTCTGCGCCATCCATTGCATAACCTCCCAGACCTTCGGCCCGCGGTCGCAGAAGTCCCCCAAAAATATGATCTTCGCCTGCGGATCCCGCTTGCGGATCCGCTCAACGAGGCTGATCATTTCATCATAGCAGCCATGAATATCCCCTATTACATAGTGCATGATCCGTCCTCTTTCATTTATAATAAAATCATTTTATTTTTCAATGAAATCTGATATAATGACAACGTTGTTGCATTTATTTTAACAAATAATAAAAATATTCGCAAATGATTATCCCTTTTTTACGATCGTGCGTATCAATAAGTGAAGGCACCAAAAAAGACGTGCAGGGTAAAAGGAGTGTGTGAATATGGCTAAGAATACGGCATTAATGGATGAGGAATTAGATCAGGTTGTCGGTGGCGTGGTCATTAGCGGTCTACCGAAGCGGATCAGCACAGCGCCGAAGGATTCGGTGAATGTGGCAGGCGGCACCGAGGTTTCCGGGATTTTGCAGCAGGCATTGAATAATGGCGGAACGCTTTCTGCCGGAGAGGGGTCGATGGTATAATGGAAGAGAGATTACGTACACTATTCGATTATCAAAGGTTCGAATCTGACGATGCTCTTTCCCGTCTGATCCGCGATACGGAAGCGCGTTATGCGGGAAAGCTCGCGCACAACGAAAAGCGAAAAGGGTTTTCCGTCGTGACAGAGGACCGCAGGAAAGGCTTTCGCCTGGTAAAGGATGATAACAGGGAGCTGTCGGAGGATGAGTTGTCCTTCGTCAATGCGGCGGGCCTGCTTACGAAAAAGAAAAATCCGGAGGACGGTGCGGATGAGTGATTCGAACAGACTCGCGGAGCAGGTTTATCTCGAGTACGGAGATAAGATCCGCGGGTACATTCACTCACATGTCGGGAATCCGACAGATGCAGAAGATGTCGCTTCGGCTGTCTTTTTAAAGGTCAGTGAACGAAGCGGCTCTTTTGACGCGCAAAAAAGTGCATTGTCCACCTGGGTATACGCGATCACGAAGAACGCGGTGATCGATTATTACCGGAAGCGCCGCGTAATGGACGAAGTGCCGGAGGAGTTTCAGGGTGCCGCAGACAGCGGCCTGGAGGACATCTGCCGCCGGGAAAGCCTCACGGAGCTGGCGGAAGCCATGGAGCGGATGCCCGAGCGGCTGCGCGATCTTATCATCCTTCACTATTATAAGGGGATCAAATTAAAAGAAGTCGCTGAAGTGATGGATATGAGTTACGCGAACGTAAAGGTGCTCCACAAAAAGGCGCTTGCAGAGCTTAAGAAGAGTCTGGATCCATAGGGGATGGGCGCATTTTTTGCAGCGGTCCGGCAGCTGTTTTAAGGATGTGTCATCACTTTTTATCGGCGGCTTCCACACAGATCATCATCATACCGAGAAGCATGTAATCAGCGGATTCCTCGTCGCTGATCTTTTTCATTTTCGGAAGATATTCCTCCGGGATGTAGGAAATGAGGCGCATTTTTAAAATCTCGGTATCCGGCAGCAGCTTGCACCGGATCAGAATGATGTCGGGGTCGTTTAAGGCGATGATCGAACGCGCATACTTTTCTGCCGTGACAAGGGTCTCGCCGGGCAGCAGGATATAATTTGCGTTATCCTCTTCCGTGTATTTGTGTAAAAGGGTAAATTTTACCTCGCCCGCGATACGATGAGTGCCCTCATAGGGAACGCCGCCGAGTACCAGTCCGACGCCGCCGAAACGATAGCCGAACGGCATGGACAAAAAGGCGATGTTCTTATATTCGGGATGGCTCGCATAGAAGCCGTAGGCGGCGGTATTCGTGTTGTTGCGGATCAGCACCGGTACGTGGTATTTCTTGCGGAGATATTTTTCCAGGTTAAAACTTTTATCGATATGGTTAATGAGATCGATGCAGCCGCCCCGGACGATCCCGCCGATCGAAATGCCGATACAGTCGTATTTTCCGTGACGGTAAACAGCGGTGTCTAAAATATCACAGATATCATTGACGAGATCAAGGTGCGCTTTGATGACGGTTTCGTGATTGACGGATGATTGTGCGCCGGGCATTTTTCCAAGCCGGCTCTTACGCTGCCGGACCGGGGCAGCCGCGAAAACCCTTGCATCACATTATAAAAAAAGAGATTGCAAACACAAGGGGCAACAGATAAAATAAATCATATGATGTGAGGGTCAAAAGGTCTTTTGCCCCTCACCTATGATGCGCAGCACGCACACGTTGTGTGCAATGTGCTGCTGAACACTCACAACTTTCGTCCTTTTGCTATGCAAAATGACTGCGTTGTTCGTGTTCGGGTGGGTCACAAAGTCTCAAATCATTGCGCAAGCGCATGATTTGGACCTTTTGACCCTTGCATCATCATATATGATTTTGGGGACGATTCCTTATGCAGGGGAGGCAGATCATGTTCAAAATAAAGAAATCCCAACCGACACCTTCGAATACGAATAAAGGAATGAACGAGGAGCTGGAAATGGCGTGCTTTATGATCATTTCCCATGCGGGAACGGCCCGTTCGCAGTTCATCATGGCGATCGATGCCGCGGAGAAGGGCGATTTTGCCAGAGCAGAGGAGCTGATGAAGGCCGGCACCGAAGAATATACGATCAGCAACCGCTCCCATCACGAGATCGTACAGATGGAGGAAAGCGGCGTGCTGCGGGAGCCGCATCTTTTACTGGTTCACTGCGAGGATCAGATGATGAGCGCGGAGGCGTTTAAGGTGATGGCTGAGAAATTCATCTCCCTTTACAGGGAAGTGAAAGCACTGAAAGAGGCGTGATCTTACAATGGAAAACGGGACATCGGAAGGAGGATGTCCTTTAAGATAATTTTTAAAAAAGGAGGGTTACTATTATGGCGTTTCCGAAGGAATTTTTATGGGGCGGGGCTGTTGCGGCGAACCAGTGTGAGGGTGCGTATCTGGAGGATGGGAAGACCTTGTCCGTGCCGGATATGCTGCTTGGCGGTGATGTGAACACGCCGCGGACTTTTTTACCGAAGACGGATCCGAACGCGTTTTATCCGAGCCATGAAGCGATTGATTTTTACCATCATTACAAGGAGGATATCGCGCTTTTTGCAGAGATGGGCTGGACGGTATTCCGTACATCGATCAACTGGTCGCGGATCTTCCCGGATGATTCGGGCAAGCCGAACGAGGCGGGGCTTAAGTTCTATGACAGTATGTTCGATGAGTGCAAAAAGCACGGGATCGAGCCGCTTGTTACGCTCTGCCACTATGAGATTCCGTGGTGGCTGGTGACGAAGTATCACGGATTCTATGACCGGGCGGCGATCGACCATTTCCTGCAGTATGCAGAGACGGTGTTTACGCGCTATAAGGATAAGGTGAAATACTGGCTGACGTTTAATGAGATCAACATCGCTTGTATGGGCGAAGGCGGCATCGGCAATCTGTACGGTCTCGGTCTTTTGGAGGACGAGGACATCAATGCGACGGAGCCGATCAAGCTGACGGATTTAAAGGGTGATAAGCAGAAGATGTTTACCGCGCTGCACCATGAGTTTGTGGCGAGCGCGCTTACCGTGAAAAAGGGGCATGAGATCAATCCCGACTTTATGATCGGCAACATGATCGCGCATGTGACACTCTATCCGCTGACACCGAATCCGGTGGACATTTTAGCCTGTGCGCAGCAGGATGATTTCCTGAATAATTTCTGCGGTGACATTCAGTTGCGGGGCGAGTATCCGTCCTTCATTATGAAGTATTTCAAGGACACCGGGATCGACACATCTTACATAAAGGACGGTGACGCCGAGATTCTGAAGGCGGGCACGGTGGATATGTATACCTTCTCGTATTATCAGAGCAACTGCGTGACGATGAACGAGGATGCGGAGAAGACCGGCGGCAATATGACGACCGGCGCGAAGAACCCGTATCTGAAGGCGTCCGACTGGGGCTGGCAGATCGACCCGGTGGGTCTGCGTTATACGTTAACGAAGCTGCATGACCGTTATCCCGACACGCCGCTGATGGTGGTGGAGAACGGCTTCGGTGCGTTTGACAAGGTGGAAGAGGATGGCTCGATCCACGACGATTACCGTATCGCATATCTGAAAGAGCATATCGCATGTATGCGTGACGCGGTGGAGGACGGCATTCCGCTGATCGGCTATACGACATGGGGACCGATCGACCTCGTATCCGCCGGTACCGGCCAGTACGCGAAGCGCTACGGCTTCATTTACGTCGACCGTCACGACGACGGCACGGGCGATTTCTCCCGCAGCCGCAAGGACAGCTTCTTCTGGTACAAGAAATGCATAGAAAGCCAGGGGATGGATTTGGAGTAAGTGCTGATAAGTAAATCAAAATGAAGAGTGGGGGCTGTCACATAATATTTGATTCAGGTGTCGATTTTCACTAAATTCACACTTCGATGACCTATGATTCGTCTGCGCGCGTCGTCTCGACATAAGAAGCATCACGAAATCAAAGATTTCTATGCTTCTAAGTCTGCGATGCGTGCTCGCTTGAATCGGTCATCTCGTGTTCATTAAGTGATTCGGCAATTCATCAATTATTATGTGACAGCCTCCTTTTCTTATGCTTGTAGGTCACCCAATATTTGTTCATAGGTTGTGTTAAGAAGTTTGCAGATCCCGCGAAGTAGGGATAGCCTAAATGTTGTATTCCATATTCTTTTTTACGAGCATTTCACACATGATGTTCACACCGGATAGTTTAAGTATGCGGACCAATTCCGTTTGCCCGATGTCGTTCGTCAAAATGTGCTAAAAGTTATACTGGTTGAGGGTGGATTCGCACTTGCTCATGCCTTGCTCATGTAAAATCATATGGATTATGGAAACTAACCAAAATTAAACATATAGTTTTGGGGTAGGAAAGGAACCTGAAAAAGAATATAAGGGCTCCTTCAATATCAGAATTGAACCATCCCTTCACAAAGAATTGGCTTTGATGGCAGGGAAAAAGGGAGAGTCCTTAAACAGCCTGGTGGAAGAAGCATTAAAAAGCTATGCATTTGGATAATGTGTCGCTTCAAATTCTCCCCATAATCTCCGCAAAATCAATCGCAAGATCATCATAGATGTTCACCTTCACTTTATCATTGAAGGTAAAATATCGACAGAAAAAAGACTCCTCATCGAACCAATAGACAGTTACGGTCTTCTGTAACGGGTCGACGATCCAGTATTCACGGACTTTTGCTTTGCTGTAATAGTTCAGCTTTGTCAGATAGTCGTGAGCGGGGTCGCTTTCGGAAACGATTTCCAGAACAAAATCCGGCGCACCGTTGCAGCGCTTACCGTCGAGCTTTTCGGGGTCGCATACGATAAGAAGATCCGGTTGGACAATAACGAGACCTTTTTCGTCCTTCTCGTCGCAGAGCTTTACATCGAAGGGAGCTGTAAAAACTTTGCATTTGCCGCCGTTTTCTCCAATATAACGGCGCAATTCGAACAATAACTCTGTCACAAGCGACTGATGCACCTGCGACGGACTTGCCATATTGTACGCCACGCCATCCAAGATCTCGACACGAAGATCCTCGGACATAGCTTCATATTGGCGCAGCGTGATCTTGCTGACATTTTTCATTTCTTCCATCAAAAATGCTTTGTCTGCCTTTCGTAATGCTTCCTTGTCGTGGGATTTCTTCGCGAATTTGCGACACTCTTCCCGCCGGTTATCACATTGCTTTCAGTCGCCGAAGCGTCCGCATCTCTTTCCCTCATTATATAGCGCAGAAGGACAATCCGCAAGTCCCTCGAAAATCGTAACCAGCGACAAGGGGATTGACAGGGATGATAAAATAGATTATGAAGGGAACAGGTAACTATTCAGCAGCGCGAAGCATTGTCTACACTTCGTTACGGTCGGCGCAGAGCAATCGTCCACTGGACGATTTGCGTCTGCTGAGCGGCTGCCCGGTAATGTATATCCACCGGGCGAGGCATCAATTTTCCATGGCGGTGCACGACGTCCAGTGGACGTCGGCTTTGCACCGACCGAAGCGAAGCGGAGACAGCCTTGATGCCTCGCGTATCTGTTCAGCCTGCTGAACAGATACGGGAACAGATCAATATAAAGGAGAGTCGCCATGACATATCAGGACATTATCAATTCGAGGTTTTCGGAACCGGCAGCGATCCTTTCGTACAGGGACGATGCGGTCAGAATCCTTTATATCAATGACAAATTTCTTCCGGAGCACTGGATGAATGTTGCGGAGGAGGATTACATCGCGTCGTATCCGCACAAGACCTTCGACGAGGAGAATATGCGGATCTATATGGACGCGATCAAGCGCTGTGCCGCCTCCGGGAAGGAGCAGATTGCGGAAACCTGGCGGAGTGTGTTTTCGGACTGCTGCGGTTTTGATAAGGTGTGTCTGAAAAGCCGGTTGATACTCGTAGAAAAAAAGGACGGGGAAGCCATTATCTTCGAGGGCATCCGCAATATTTCGAATGAAAAGCGGACGCAGGATACTTTAGATGACATAGAATACCGATACAAGAACGCAAGCGAGCAGATCAATATTTACAACTGGGAATACATCATCGCGACGAAGGAAATGCGCCCCTGCTACCGCTGTATGCGGGATCTGGGCTTGCCCGCGGTTGTGAAAAATTATCCGGAACCGGTGATTGATGCGGGGATTTTCCCTCAGGATTATGCGGATAAGTACCGGGATTTCATGCGGCAGATTGATGCCGGAGCACCGCAGATGGAGATAGATATCCCGCTGACGGTCGGACGGATCCCCTTCCGTATTAAGTATACGACGGAGTATGATGAGAACGGCAAGCCCGTAAAGGCCTTCGGTTCCGCGACGCTGATCTCCGATACGGAGCTCGGGAGGATCAAGCTGGACAATCAGATCATTGCCAAACTGGCAGAGGAATACACCGGGATCTACCTGGCAGATTTTGTTAATGACGAGGTGAAGATCGTCAAGCAGGACGGCGTGATATCCCTGCCGGAAGACTCCAAATGTGATGACCTGGCGGCCCTGTTTACCGCGAAAATGCAGGATGTACCGCAGGATCAGCGGATGCAGGTGTGTGATTCCCGGGTAATGCAGACGGTAATGTTTTCGGATTGCGAGAAAAGGGAATTTGTCTTTAAGGATGAAAAAGAAGACCGCTGGGTACGGATTGATTATCACGCGATCGACCGCGAGGACGGAAAGGTGAACCGTGTGCTCATCACCACTTCGATCATTGATGATTTCCGTGCGCAGAAAATGAATGCGGACCGGCTGATCGCGGCGCAGAAGGAAGAACTGGAAGACCGGCAGAAAATGCTCCTGGAAGCCATTGACGTGGCGAACCGTGCCAACAAGGCCAAGACGGTATTTTTCTCAAATATGTCACACGATATCCGTACGCCGATGAACGCGATCACGGGCTTTTCCAAGCTCGCATTGGAAGAGATCGATAACCGGGAAAATGTAAAAGAATATCTTGATAAGATATCCTCCGCCGGCGACCATCTGATGAGCCTGATCAACGACATTTTGGACATGAGCCGGATTGAAAGCGGAAAGATGGAGATGAGCCCGACGCCGGTTGTGGTAAAAGAACTCCTTACGGGATGCGCCGACATGATGCGCATCAAGATGGATGAAAAGAAGCAGCGGTTCGTTGTCGATGTGGACAAAATGGGCGACGATGTGGTGGAATGCGACAAGCTCCGTTTCGATCAGGTTATTTTGAACCTTCTTTCCAATGCTTACAAATACACGCAGGAGGGAGGGAGCGTTTTCCTCGAAGGTGAGCTTTTAGAGCGCGGGGACGTTCTTACATATGAGATCCGTGTACGGGATACGGGAATCGGAATGTCAAAAGAATTCTGCGACCATATCTGGGAGGCTTTTTCCCGTGAAGAGACCGACATTGTCCGGGAAACGCAGGGTACGGGTCTCGGAATGGTGATCGTCCGCAATATCGTCAATCTGATGCAGGGAACGATCCAGCTTGTTTCGGAGCCGGGGAAGGGCAGCGAATTCACGATCGTTCTGCCGATGAAGCTTTCGGAGGGAAAGCAGGAGGAAAATTCGCCTGACAGGGAGAAAGAAGATGCCTTAAAGAAAAACTATGCGGGCACCACCCTCCTTGTGGTGGATGATACGCAGATCAATCTGATGCTTGCCGACCGCGTCTTACGAAAGTACGGGTTTACGATGCGGCTCGTCGAAAGCGGTATCGAAGCGCTGGATATGGTGAAAAATGCAAAGCCGGGTGACATCGACCTGATCCTTATGGACGTGATGATGCCGGTGATGGACGGCCTGGAGGCAACGAAGCGGATCCGCGCCTTAAGCGATCCGCGGCTTGCCGGGATACCGATCATTGCGATGACGGCAAATGCATTCGAATCGTATGTCAGGGAAGCGCTCGATGCGGGGATGGACGATTATATCGCCAAGCCCTACAAGCCGGAGGACATTGTTCCGCTGATCAACGCGAATCTAAAGAAGGATTGATAGAAAACTGCCGCACCCGGATTTTCCGTAAGTGCGGCAGTTATTATTTGCTGTTTTACGACTGTTGGATAGTTATCGTTATTTTACCATGGTAAATTCGATGATCGGCTTTGCATCCCGTTCGGAAAGCAGCCGGTCTAATTCTTTCTGGCCGCCGGTAAAATCTTCCGAATCAAAGGAGTTGGTTTTCCTTGTAAAACCGGTGATCTCACTGGTGCCGCTGTTGATCCCGTCGGTAATGTAAGCCTGATCGATCAGATTCCCGTTGTCCGAAGCAATAAAGTAGCTTTCGTAGGTGTGATTATCCCCGCCGTAAAGGATGCCGTCGGCAAGCCGAAGAGGAAAGGCGGAGCCGTTGCCGGAAGCGGTTCCGATCTGCTTGGCCGCACCGTCCCGCATCGCGTACAGGGATGCGGTGTATGACGAATGATCCGCTTCGAATACAAGATCGGTAACGGCGAGGATATCCTCCTCATCACCCGTAAGCCTGATATAGGCGTAGCCCTGCCCCGGTTCGAGCGCGGCGATCACATCTTCATACGTATCAAAAGATGAGATACCGGACTGTTCCTGAACAAAATCATCCGGCATATTTGAAAACGGCTCGTTTTCTTTGGCGTACATCTGCTCGGCTACCGCCTGTATGTCAAAGCCGTCCAGGTCGGCAGCGGCAGCGGACAGCGAATAGCTGATCCCGATCTCGACATCGTACCAGGTGATCTGATCCACATATCCATCGTCGTTAACGGCGCGGCAGACCTTGCCTTTCATATTGCCGCCGCCCCAATTTGCAAGGGTAACTTCATCCGGACCGGTTGTCCATTCCACGTAATTCCCGGAAATATCCGCATCTTCAGCGGTTCCGTTCTGGGCTCTTGCGGTAAGCTCCAGACCATCCAGGGTGAAGCTGAGCTGGACTAAGGGACTTACCCCCTTTTCCGAATCGGCTAAGCTTTCGCATTTCATCCAGGATTGTGCTTCGGCACCTTCGGGCGCTTTAAAAAGTCTGGGAACGATCTCGTTCGCCTCCTCCTGTGTGATCTCTGCCCAGGGATTTGCCAACCCGACGGTGGCTTCCGTTTCAACCTCTTCTGCCGAGGGGGGCGCAGCGGTCTCCTGTGCGGTGCCGCAGCCGGCGATCGTCCCGATCGATAAAGCACATATTCCAAGCAGTGCAAGAATTTTTGCTTTCATCTCGAACCTCCGTTATTTTTGATTTGTATTTGCCATATTTTCTGTTACGTTTTATTATACGCGACAGTTCGGAAAAAGACTAATGTTTTATAAAAAAAAGAACCGCAGGCACCCCTTGTGCTTGCAGTTCCGCTTATACGGAGATGCAGGGATTCGAACGCACCTGTCGCAAAGCAAAAAACAGCGAAAGAAAGGAGGGTCGCACGTCTTCACTTACCGTTTGGTAATCAATTTGGTAATCAAAAATTTTAGTTGCAAAAATATTTTAAATCATTATAATAATATCAACAGAACCCGACACGCCTCTCAACGATGCGTACCACGTCGGGTCATTTGTTTTTATCGGGAGATTTGCCTTTGGAGCTTAAAGAACTACAAGAGTCGCTCTCTATCGCGGATCAGATAACAAACCTCAAAGAAATAGGACTAATCATAGAAGATGAAGCTCTTGCGGCTTCATTCCTAAATGATGTGTCATATTATCGATTCGTCAAGGCATATAGCCTTGGACTCAAAGCCAAAAACGGCAAATTCAATAAGGGTGTAACCTTTAAGCAGTTAATGGAGTTGTATCTGTTTAACGCTAACTTTCGACAGCTTCTTTTTGGACAGATTGAACATATAGAAGTAAACCTGCGTTGTCGTGTTTCTAACTATTTCTCCACTACATATGGCGCTCTATCATATTCTGATAGTAGCCTGTTTGCTGACGCTGATTATCATGCCGCATTTATGAATGATATGGAAGAAGAAATCATCAGAAATAAGCGTGCGCCCTTTATTCGAAACTTTCAAGAGAACTACATTGATGGACGAATTCCGCTTTACGCGCTTGTTGAGATTTGTTCCTTTGGCACATTATCCAAATTCTTTAAGAACTTGAAGAATTATGACAAAAAGGCTGTAGCCAAGTCCTATAAATTAAGAGCCGGTAAATCCGAGGGTTCACAGACGGGGTCTGTGAACAAAAAGAAGTGTTGAAACCGAATGGTATCAACACTTCCTTTTTAACGGAGATGCAGGGATTCGAACGCTATGTACAAATCTCCGCAACATCAATAAAGAAAGGAGCTCCGCGCATTCTCGCCCCTGAAAGGTAACCAACAGGGTAACCAAAATGAAATGGGAAAGGCGTCATAGAAGCACTGGTTTATTTGCATAATTTATCAAATGCTAACTGACAGAAACAATATTTTATGGTATGATATACACGATAGAACAGGAGTATTAAACAATGTCGATATTGAATGAAAGTATAGACGAAAAGTCGGCGGAGCAGCAACATTTGGAAGATCTGGAACGGCTGAAGCAGTTCTGCCCGTTGCATGATACCTTTGCAAGGTCTTTGTTCCGTAATAACTTACCGCTTGCACAGTTTGTTTTGCGGATCATCACGAACATTGATGATCTGACACTAACGAGGGAAGAAACACAATATGACTTGAAGCATCTGACAGGAGCTCGATCTGTATGTCTCGATGTATATGGTACGGACAGTGCCGGTCGCACATATAATATAGAGATTGAGCGTTCAGATGAAGGCGCCGCACCGGAACGTGCAGAATATCATATGGCAGCAATGAATACGGAACATATGTCAAGGAATGATGAATTTGTATCTCTGCCGGAAACATATGTGATCTTTGTTACGGAAGCTGAC
This sequence comes from Lachnospiraceae bacterium, assembly GCA_017443685.1. GTDB lineage: Bacteria > Bacillota > Clostridia > Lachnospirales > Lachnospiraceae > RGIG4930. The sequence goes on from JAFSYD010000324.1 coordinate 13,137, forward strand.
CAGATCGGAGATGGGAAGTCTGTTCACAGCTACAGTTACCGGGATGATGAGACTAATACGACACTTGGCGGTAAGACACATATTCTTTATGTAAATGGTGCATATAACGATGACAGCACAGACATAGGAAAGTTGATGCATGACTTCCGCTGTACCAATGCCGACGATATGTATTTCAATGAAATGGCAGACAGAACAAGATACTTAAAGGAAGATCCGAAAGGAGTGAGTGAAATGTGCGCGATTATGGAGGAACTGAAAAAAGAAAGTGAACAGCGCGGTGAACATAAGAGAGCTATAATGGATGCGCAGAATATGATAGCAAAAGGTCTTGGCTCATTTGAAGATATCGCAGAGGTTACCGGTCTTTCGATCGAAACCGTAAGGGAGCTTGCCGGCAAGAAGACCGCATAATACACAGTTCCATAAAAACAATATGCCGCTGATACCGTCCTTCGGTTTCGGCGGTGTTTTTTGTATAGAATCACTCTTCCGAAACTTGTCTACCAGTCCTCTTCTTAGCAAGGATCTTGGCAAACTCAAGCAGTTCCCACTGATCCAAACGGTCAATCTGCTCAAAGTAATAGATCAGTTCACGTTCCACATTTGGAAGATTTTTGAACCGTTCCTTATTTGCAGGTTTCTTTAGATACGTAATGTAATCATCAAGACCGGAGCCTGATTCGGACGGAGGCGGAGCTTCGTAGTAGATTTCGGGATCAAGGGCAACGGTGCCCCGTAGAAGGTCATTTACAGAGATATTGTAAAATGCCGCAATCTTGTATAGCATTTCGGGATTCGGTGTACGGCTGCCGTTTTCATAGTTGGAGTATGTCTGTCTTGCTACACCGATCGCACTTGCAACGTCGACCTGCTTGTATCCATGTGCTTCACGCAGTTCTTTCAGTTTTTCAGGCAGTCCCGTATGATTCAATCCCTTTTCCTCCATTGTTATAGCATAAATTGTACCTAAGCATCTGCTATGTCGTGCTTCGATTTATTGACATTTACACACAATAAGGTTATTATATTGTTGACAAATTATGCATTACAGGTTATCAACTGTTGCACAACAGACTGGA
>JAFSYD010000325.1 GCA_017443685.1 Lachnospiraceae bacterium
CGTGCCGTTCACCGAGATCCGCAGATATATGTCGAGAGTGGATGTGATCGGCTCTGCGCGGGTGCTCATCAATCTGGCCGGCAATATCGTTGTTTTCATCCCGTTCGGATTTTTGCTGCCCGCGATGTGGCCCAAAGGGGAGAAGCACCATCCGATCGCGGCCGTGCTGGTAACGATCACGTTTTCCACGGTGGTCGAGCTGCTGCAGTATCTGACGCGGTCCGGCATCGCGGATGTGGATGACGTGATCTTAAATTCGATCGGCGGCTTCGTCGGGTATCTTCTGTACCGCGCCGTGGAAGCAATGCACCGGAAGAAAAAGGGATAGGAACACGGACTGCTGCCTGACAGGGCAAAGCAAACAGATATTCAGATACAAAAAGCCCCGGACGAAAAGTCCGGGGCGTCGCTTTATCTTGCCAAAAGCTCCATGATCTCTCCCACATACATCGTATGCGGATCACCCTTGCCGTAGTAGTCCGGCTCGATCTTCGGGTCGATGAAGTCCGTCATCTGGATCTTCGTTGCGGACAGCTTCCGGCAGATGATGACGAAATTCCCCTCGTCCACGAAGGGAACGGCCATATGCCGGTTCACCGTAAGGCCGGCACCCTTGAACTTATCCTCCTGCCTGCCCGACACCGCGCCGAGATACTGCAGCGAACGGTGGTAATGCTTCTCGAAGAAGGTGATCGAAAAATAATCCCCCGCATCCATAAGCTCCTTTGAATACCGCGATTCGCGGACGTATACGGTGGCCACATTCTTGCCCCAGAGGACACCAACGCCGCCCCAGCTGATGGTCATGGTATTGAGCCTGGCTTCATTATCTTCCGTCGTGAGCGCGGCACACTCCTGACCGAATTTTACAAAAGGATTGAACTCGATCACATCGATCGGATACGGCTGAAAAGTATGCATAACATTTCTCCGGAATTCTTATGATAATTATCATTTACGCGTATATAAAACGTATAAGGAAAACCACATCCCCGGACGTTCTTTTTTCATTATAAACAACGCACAGAAAAAAGGCAAATTAAATTTAAGCCCTGTATTGACACTTTACACAAAAAAGAAGATAATGATTGTTGAGTTTTTTGGTAACTATTTACGTCAAACTGTGTATTTTAAGGCGCAGCTTGGACAATCTTGGAGGCGATTTAATGGAAATCAGAATTGAAAAAACAACATCCCCGAAGGAAAAGCCCGATCAGAAAGCCTTAGGTTTCGGCAAGTACATGACGGATCATATGTTCATGGTGGACTGGCATAAGGACAGTGGCTGGGGGAATGCCCGCATTGTTCCGTATCAGCCGCTTACGCTGGATCCCGCGTGTGTGGTACTGCATTATGCGCAGGAGACCTTTGAAGGCTTAAAGGCTTATCGGACCGCAGAGGGCAAGATCCAGCTCTTCCGCCCGGAAATGAACGCGAAGCGGATGCAGCGGTCGAATGAGCGCCTTTGCATGCCGTATCTTTCGGTTGAGGATTTCATTCAGGCGGTAAAGACGCTGGTGAAAGTGGAAGAGGACTGGGTACCGAGTGAGCCGGATACCTCCCTTTATATCCGTCCGTATATGTTTTCCACGGAGGCGTCCTTAGGCGTCCATATGGCGGCGGCATATACCTTCATTATCATCTGCTGCC
>JAFSYD010000326.1 GCA_017443685.1 Lachnospiraceae bacterium
AGCCTCTTTTCCGTTTCAGCCGCATTGTTTGAGTCTATCCTGCCCTCCAATGCAATCGTTAATGTTCCGTTATTCTCTTTTGTCTGCATAATCATCCTCTCTGCTTAAATTTCGCCTTTCATGATCATTTCTCTTACGATATCGTCACATTCAAACCTGCCCTCATTAAAGGCCCGGTCAAGCGTCAGCAGAAGCGCCAGCCGTACATACATTTTCTTTTTCATTTTGCAAGTCCTCCAAAAATGATCGTGACCGGTCTGCTTTAGCGATTATATCATACCACCCTCTCAAATACTATTGGAACCTTAGGGTTTCTTGACATGCAAATAAATTTGCATTCTCCTTAGCAGAAAGAAGATTCACAAAATGGCAGACAAGATTAAGGAAGAGTTAGAGGCAGCCACAACCGGTGAAACGAAAAAGGCATTTCCCGTTGCTGTGGAAATGTCTTTTTTATTCACTCAACCGATGGATTAAATACCTCTATATCAATCCAAAGATGAACGAGGCGCAGTAATGTTACCGCTCTCTTTGAACTATGCCAACTGAAGCATAGACTGTTCGACCGCTTTTATATCCGTAAGGGATATTCCGGTAAAGTCAGCGATCTGCTCCGCAGTCTTGCCGCGCATAAGCATTCTCGATATCATTTCACTTTGTTTTTTTTCTTCTCCCTGCTGTATGCCTTCCTGCATGCCTTCTCTTCTTGCTCTTCCGACTCTTGTCTCCAATACTCTGCCACCCATAAGATCACCTATACCCTTCTTTACATTCTCATACTTGGATGCAGCCTTTGCCGCAACCCTGCTGCTCATCTCCCGGATCAGCCCTTCGGAGAACTCCGCCAACTGCTCCTTCTCGACCACTTCTTCCAAACGGTCTAAAATGTCCTGATATGTCTGTTTTAATTCTTTAAGCCGATCCCCGTCGTCGTTGATCTCCACGGTCATCTCGTCGGGAACTGTTTTGCTGCTCCGCAGGAACAGCACCCCGGAATGCGGGAAATCCAATGTCAGATGGTAGCTGTTATAAGTGCTGTCATCCAATGCAATCTGTGTATCGTTTTTCTATCCCGGGAGCCGCTTGGCGCCGGCCCGGCTGCCGACACGCCTCCCGGAGATAATCAGCATGTCACTGTGGACTTGAGACCATAACCTTGTGATCATACCATTTGCCCTTGGTCCCGATCAGGGCAAGGTCGAATTCCTTATCCAGATACGGCACCGGCACGTCGAAGCCGTTAACCTCTTCCTTAGTGCCGTCGTCAAATTCCACCGTATCCGCAACAGGCTGAAGGAGGGCCGCCCCGTCCTTTTTTGCATCATCCGCCTTTCCCGGAAAAAGATTTACGATATTTTTCGACGCGAGACTGATATGAATCGTCATCTTGCCGTCTTTTACGGTAAGCTCACCCATATCGCCAAGCGCTTCCGAAACATGAAACATCGGGCTGTCCGTGGTGAATTTCGCCTGATACGTGCCATCCTTTAAAGCGGCCGCCGCATCATCCGTCCCGTCCGCTTCAGGGGCATCGGCAATCGCCGCTGCCGTATGGGCCGCATAAAGCTTCTGCAGCGAGTCGATGCGTCCGAGACCCTCGATCTGACAGTCCACTTTATCAAAAGAACCGTCTGCTTCGAACATACTCTTCCAGGAATCCTCGTCTTCACCGGCCATATCATTATTCGCGTGGTCACCCCCCACTACCATCAGCGGACGGAGGATGATATTTTTATATCCGGCTTTTTTCACTGCTTCGATCACATTTTCACAGGCAGTCTCTTCCGGTTCTCCCTCAACGGTTCCGATGAACACATTCTCATACCCCAAATCCTTCATCTGCGCGGCCATCTGACTGTAGCTGACCTTCGCCGCGTGTGAGGTGCCGTGTCCCATAAATACGAACGCGGCGCCGGCTTCCTTTGCCGCCGCAAGGTCATCAAAACCACAAGAAGCAACCGCTTCTTTTGTCACGGCTTCGGCAACCGCCTTTTTATCTTCGTTGATCACGTCGGCATCGGCGCCCACTTCCCCAAGAAGCGGCTCGGCGATCGTTATGGAATCGATCTTATCCGTATAGTTTTCAACAGCGGCAACGATCTCGTCATATTCCGCGCCGTGCATCAGATGCGTAGGCTGGATCACAAGATTTTTCACGCCGTTGTCCGCTGCCCGTGCAAGCGCCTGGTCGATGTTGTCGATCTTCTCCCCGTCACGTGCCAGAATGTGATTGATGATGATCTGCGCGGTAAAAGCGCGCCGAACGGACCAATCCGGGAACGCGTCCGCGATCGCGTCTTCGATACCCTTGATGTCTGACACGCGGCTGTCGTTAAAAGAAGTTCCGAAGCTTACCACAAGAATTTCGTTGTCTCCGATGTCGTCAGCGTTTAACGGATCATCCTTCGATGCATCGCCGGTATCTCTTCCGAAGAAATCAGGATCCGCTTCTTCTCCTTCGACGAGCTCCTTTTGCGCGTCGGTTAAGGCATCCCATTTTTCCTTCGCCTGCGCACATAGTGCGTCCGTCTCTTCGGTCCATTCCTGTACGCAGATCGCGTCGATCAGGTCGGCCACTTCTTTTGCCCGTGCTTCGTCGGACATTTCGTCCGCAGCCGCATCCACGCTGCTTTCCGCCTGTGTATCCGCCGCAGCGTCCGTCGCATTGCCGGTCAAATTGCCGCCCGCCGCACCGCAGCCGGATAAAAATAAGGATGCCGTCAAAACAAAACATCCCATCTTTGTTGCCATCTGTTTCTTTTTCATCTTGTCCTCCTTTGGTGTGCATCGCACCGTAGTGATGATCTATTGCTGCGCAGGCAGGTGTCCGGCTTGGCCAGCTGCTCTCTTTTTAAGTACCCCTTCCGGCTGTCCGTGCCGGGCAGGGCGGGCGCTTGCATACGGTAGCGGCACTGCCGACGATTCCCACGTCGTTCCCTTTTGACCGCACGGGCAGACACCCCGCGCGAACCTGCGAAAAAAATTATAACACAGTTGCAGTCCCGGCGCATCGCTTTTTATGCAAAAACCGGAGCCCTTTTTGCGGACTCCGGCATGGACTAATCAGACTTATTTCCCAAACTGCACGTTTTTCTTATAATATGACTCCTTCCCCTGTCGCGTTTTCAAATGTACCGATCTCCGTTACCGAAATCTGTTCCGCTTCATCATCGGCACGCGTTTCGATCTCCTCCTGCTCCTCTTCTGCGATTCGCTCCGCCCTCGCTGCTTTCTCACTATTCATACGCTCTTTTCGTTTTCTCTCCCAGCGGGCATCCATCTCTTCCTTACGCTCAACCTGCTTCTTATGAAGCTTTTCCATGCGCTCTTTTTCCTCGCGGCGCCGCTCCAGCCGCGTCTTATCTTCCTGCTTCCTTTTCAGCCGTTTTTCTCTTCGGCGTTCTTCCTCGGACTCACGTTCGCTCTTTTTCGAACGCTCCTCGCTTTCCGTCACAGTCGACACGGAGGATGTCGCCTCTTCTGCTCCTTGCGCATCCGTCCCGAACGCGTTCGGATCCACCTCAACCGCATCGCCGTCACCTACCTCGTAGACAGCGGCGTTTGCCATCGGATCCATCTTCCCGCCGACCGCAAGATCAACGTGCTGGATCGTCCCCGCCAGCCCTGTACTTTCGTGCAAAAAGATACCGGTCGACCGGACCATCCCGTTCGTGTTAAAATCCGTGCCCTGTAGCTTGAATGTCGTTGACTGCTCGCCGAGATAGATTGCTCCGATATCTGCCTCTTTCAGATCGATCAGCTCGTCCTTTCCATCACCGTTCTTATACCAGATCATAAGCTTGTCAAAAATTTCATCGTTCTCGTCAATCCAGCCATTCCCGTCGCTGTCATATTCTGCCAGATCCTTAAATCCGTCGCCGCTTTTTGTCCCGAACAGTTCGCTTCCGTCATTGATCGTCCCGTCACCGTTTTTATCCAGCGCCAAAAATCCGCTGCCCGTCGTCGGCATCGAGATCTCATCCAGAATGCCGTCCACATCAATGTCAAATCTGAACTTCTGATCCGATATACTCGTCACGCTGCCCCCGACGTTTACTACCAGCGGATCTTGAAATACACTTGCGAGCATCGGGATCTCGGTTTTCGTATAAAGCGAAAAGCTGCGGCTCATTTCCATCTGCAGGTTAAAATCGATCCGCCGTCCGTCCTCGGTCATCGCCATTCCTTCCGCCGAAAAGCTCGTGTATTCCTCCTCATAATACGAAAGCTCGGAAAAGCTGAGCCCCCCGGTGCCGCCCGCGGCCCATATCCCTAAACCGTCGCTCGTCTGTTTTGTCAGTCCGCTTACGTCAAAACCGATGGATTTGAATCGTCCGAGCATTTCGTTTAACAGCGAATCGCGGAACGAGTTCATATTCATCGCAAGGTCGTGCGGATTTGCCGCCCGCCCGAGCTTCCTTACCCCATGATTTTTGTCGTAGGTGTCCGACAGGCTCGACCCGCCGCCATCCTCATCCGTGGAAAGCGAAAGCATATCCGCCCACTGATTCTGCGACGCCGATTGTGCCAGCATCCCCTTTGACATCATTCCAATGATGTTCTGCCGCCCGGAAGTAACCGTCTGCCGTCCGTTCTCGACATACCGCCTCTGCGACGCCATTGCCACGTTACTGTTTGCAATTCTCATGCGTTATCCTCCTTTTTTGAAAAATTGCTGCCGTGTCTTTGAAAAGATGAGCCCCTTGGAAAGCGCTTTACGCAATTCGTAAAAAAGGGTACAAAAATAACACGTCTTCTCAAAGAAATCTACATTAAGTAACGCTTTCGTCCTTGAAAAACCGTGCCATCCGTAGCAATGTATACGTGCCACATTTTGTTCGTGGCCTACATATTTTATATCGGATTTTCGGGCAAA
>JAFSYD010000327.1 GCA_017443685.1 Lachnospiraceae bacterium
GCGCTCTTTCTTTCATTGAGCAAAAGAACGCTGCTGTATTTATCATACTCCACGCTCCCGCATTCGTGCAAGAACTTCTTACTGTAAAAACCGCTGCTTAACGAGGTTAAAAAGATCACCATTTCCTGTCCCTCGCCGAAGGTACGGTCGATAAATAAGAAAACGTGTTTTAACTTTTCTTGAATTTCCTCTATTTTAGCCATCCGATCCTGTTCAGCAGGTGCAAAAGCGGCGGCATCGGCACGATAGGCGTCGATGGTGTCCGCCGTTTGTGCAGCTGCCCCGTCGAGCGCCGCCCTTCGGCGCTTCAATTCTTCAAAGCGTTCCAGCTGCTTTTCATAAAACAGATCATATTCGTAAAAATCATTATCCACCGCGTCAAACAGAAGATGCAGCAGCGAAAGCTTCTCGTCAAAGGGCGCCTTTTGCATTTTCAGATCACCCTCCTTTAACGTGCCGGCAAGAATGTCGTCGATCTTGAAGTCCTCGTGATACTTCCGATACAGCTCGTAGTACAGGGCAAACGCCGAAGCAATCTCCTTATCCTGCAAAAACCCGCCGACCACTCCTTCCGTCACGGCCATCCCGAGCTTCTCATATACGCTCACCGTCGCCGACAGATCCTCCCAGCCCCGTGCCGTAACAAAGCGCATCTCTTCCACATCCGGCCGAACCGAATAAAAGCAGTCCTTCTTGATATCCAAAAACGCCAGGATCGAACCGTGGATCCTGCGCTCGGACGCGTATTCCTTCCATGCGCCGTAATCCTCCTCAATATCGAAGCGGCGCAGCCGGTCAAGAGTAACGATGTCAAAATCCCTTACCGCGCGGTTGTATTTCGCCGGATTCCCCGCACAGACGATCACAAATCCGCCCGGCACCTTATGGGTACCGAAGGTCTTATACTGTAAAAACTGCAGCATCGTCGGCATCAGCGTTTCGGAAACACAGTTGATCTCGTCCAAAAACAAAATCCCCTCGGGATTGCCGCTCTCCTCGATCCTGTCATACACCGAAGCGACAATCTCACTCATCGTATAATCCGTGACCGTATATTCCTTTCCTCCATAGATGCGCTGCGACACCACCGGAAGTCCGATCGCGCTCTGTCTTGTGTGATGGGTAATCGTGTAAGAAACTAAATTTATATTTAATTCTTCGGCTATCTGTTCCATGATCGCTGTCTTTCCGATTCCCGGCGGGCCCATCAAAAGCAGGGGACGCCGGCGGACATCCTCCATCACATAGGCTCCGGCAGCATCTTTCAAAAGATACGCGCGAATGCTGTTTTTCAATTCTTCTTTAGCTTGTTTAATGTTCATTTAACTCTCCGTTCATACGTATAGCTTTAGTGCCCAGCCGGGAACTTCTCTGTCGTCATATTCCTCGTCTTTTAAGAATACGAATGCTGTCTGATACGCCGTTGCTTCCTTCGGGTAGATTCCGTGTCCATCCGTAAAATAGATGAGTCCGCGCAGATGCGTAAGCTCTCCCCGTTTCCTCAGATCCCCGATATGTGCGAACACCGGACGGAAATCTGTCCCGTAACCGCCTTTTACTGTAAAATTATCATTATATTTTTTGAGATCCCGCATATTTTCTATAATGATCTCGTGCTGAACCGCATCATCGCATTCGATCAGCCGGATATGAAAACGGGAAAAAAAGCTTCCCTGTGTCTGCAGAAGCTCCATGGTCTGATTCAAAAACTTCTGCACGTGATGCCGGTTCGTGGATGCCGAGGTGTCGATCGCGATCACCAGCTCATCGATCCGCCGGCTCTCCCGATACTCGACCGGCTCGATCAGCGGCAGGTTCCCATACAGCTTTATTCCATAGTGATAGTACCCCGGATCGAACATTTCCATATCAATCGACAGCTCTTCCCGATACACCGCAAACTGCAACAGAAATGCCGTGTAATCCGGATGCGGCTCGTAGTATGTCTTCAATATACGTGACAGCCGCCCCCTCTCGTCGCCGCGTTCACTTCCGCTGATATCCATTTCCACAGCTACCCGCTCCGCAGCACGCTCCCACGTTTCCTTAAGCGGCAGATTTGCCATCGGCGTCATCCGGATGTCCTCCGGCAACTCGGGGGCTTCTTTGTTTTGCTCATCCTTAAGCTTTTCCCAGAACCCATGATCATCCACAGCAAATTCCGCCGCGATCCGATGCATTGTTATTCCGTCTGTCGGATTATCAGTAAAATAACGATATAATTTCTCTGCCGTTATATAAGAAACCGCCCCCTGCAGACGATCGTACCATTCTTCGCGGAAGTCGCTTGTCACTCTGTTCAAAAGCGGCACATCCATATCGTCAATCGCCGCTTCGACCGCAATATCGCAGCAGACATCCCACAGATCACCGTCCGGATACGCCTTCTTATGGAACATATGTAAAAAGAGGCAATGGAGCAGCATATGCATATACGCACGCTCCAGACCGTTTTCCGATTCCAGATACTGCTCGCGCAGGTAACGTGTGTTGTATCGGATGAATGCGCCGTCGGTCCCAATGGTGCGCGTATTCAGGTCCATCACAAAATCAAGCCCGAACAGCGCTGCCCCCAGAAAATGCATTGCAAGATACAGTCCTGTCCGTACATCCCCCAATATTCGGCTTCCCAGTTGTTGTAACGCTTCGCGCGTGTGTATTTTTTCATTCATCGCAATTGTGTTCCGTTTTGAGTTCTCAAAGCATATCCGGCACCATCGCCTGCGCCCGCTGCTTTCCCCAATGCTTCTTTTCATATGCCAAAAGCATAGCGGCCGCCTCCGATAATGACGGTGTGTTACAACCGGGCAATATGGCATCAACCGTCTCCCGATCGATCAGCATCCGCTCCGTCATAAGGGAAAGCGCCTGTATCGGCTGCCAGGGATAAGGGTCAGCCGTTCGATCGCTTGCCCCGTCATTTGCTATGTCAAGATTTAATATGTAGCACAATACCGCAAAAGCACATCGTTCGATATATCGCTCATACTTCTCTCTATGCCCTACGGCAAGATCGACCGGCGAAAGGAGCCGCCCGAGCGCAACATCAAATGCCGCCGTTCCCCCTTCATCCACCGCATGAGAAAAAAGGCCGTCATACTCGCGCAGACGGATCGAACGCCGCCAAACGCATTCCCGGTAGACATAACCGCTTCCCTCGATCTTATGATGGATCGCCCGTGCGCGGGTATCTTCGATAAAATCATACAGATAGGAAGGAAACGCAAGGTACAGCCGCCCGTCATCCGTCACGAGCGTAACGCGCGTATGTCCTGCCCGTTCGGAGAGAATGCGCTTTAGTATATCAAAATCCCCATGCAGCTGCCCGCTTGTTCCGTCTATGGAAAAGCCCCTTTCGCCCGGATAAAAAAAGGTCATATCCGTATGCGTTTTGCACGAACGTATGACCTTTTCCTCATCGTATTCCCCGGAAATCGTAATGGAGATCATCGCTAATTCGACCCCTGCATATGATAATTCACGTCTTCATCGATAAGCGAGAGCATGGCATCCGCCATTTCGGGATCAAATTGCGTGCCCTTACCCTTTTCGATCTCACTGCGTGCATAATCCTGCGGCCGCGTGTTATGGTAGGTGCGCTTACTCGTCATCGCATCATAAGAATCCGCAACCGCAAGGATCCGCGCCTCCTCAGGAATCTCATAGCCTTTTAATCCTTCCGGATAACCGGAGCCGTCAAAATGTTCGTGATGATACCGCGCACCGATCGCCAGATGCGGCATCGCGCGGATCGTGCCTAAGATCTCCGAACCGATCGTCGGATGCTGCTTGATCTTTTCATATTCCTCATCGGTCAGCTTCGTCGTCTTGTGGATGATCTCATCGGGAATGCCGATCTTGCCGATATCGTGGAGCATCCCCATATAGTAGAGCTCTTCTTTATACGTTTCATCCTTGTGCAGCTTATCGGCGAGCGCCACCGCGTATTCCGCGACACGCTGGGAGTGGCCGTTCGTGTATTCATCCTTCGCATCGACCGCACGCGCCAGCGCCAGAATGATCTGATCGGAAAGCTCGCGGCTTTCCTGCTCCTTTTTCCGTAACTCGCGGGTCCTCTCGTCTACGATACTGTCGAGCTCCTTCAGCATAATATCAAGCTCGATGATCCGCATAATGCGCTGGATCATAATGTCAGGCACGAACGGCTTTTTGATAAAATCGGACGCCCCCTCTTCAAAGCATCGGATCTCATTTTCCGTATCGTCGTCACTCGTTAAAAAAACGATCGGTACCGCACTTGTCTTCGCGTTCTCTTTTAACCGGCGCATCGTTTCAAAGCCATCCATCCCCGGCATCCGCTTATCCAAAAGAACCAGATGCGGGCCAAACTGCTCCGCGACCGCAATCCCTTCCGCGCCGGAGTTTACCGCTTTCGCCGTAAAACCACTGCGGTCAAGCACCCGCAGCGTCATATTCGCGACGACAGGATCGTCATCCACCACCAAAACCTTATAGCCACGTTTTAAAATATCTTCCTTTGCGTACATAATTCCTCTGCTGTCATTCACCTGTGTGTAAAATCCGTTGAAACGGAAGATTCCCTTTACTTTTACAAACAAAAATCCGATAATATTATAAGGGAATTTTTATCAAATGTCACTCTTTTTCGCAGACAGGGAGCATTTTATGCAGGTTACGAACACTACTTCCACCACCGTAAACGACACTTCGGCAAATTCGGGCGTCGTTTATCTCGATGCGCTTGAAAAAAGAGCGTTTCAGTCCGCATTGGATCACGCCATCGATGATACCGCAAAAAGCACCGATAATACGGCGGCAAATGTGGATCTCGATTCGATTTTTACGAAAGCTTCCGCTGCTTACGGCGTGGATAAGAATCTGCTTTTGGCGATCGGCTATCACGAATCACGTTTTCAGAGCGGCGCCACCAGCTCGAAAGGCGCGATGGGGATCATGCAGCTGATGCCCTCCGCCGCGGCGGATATGGGCGTTATGAACGCTTATGATCCCGAACAGAACATTATGGGTGCCGCGAAGCTTTTGGACCGGTTTCTGGACAAGTACAACGGCGATACCTCGATGGCGCTTGCCGCTTACGCGATGGGTCCGTCCGCGCTTGCCAATGCGATCAGCGAAACCGGATCCATGCCGGAGTCTGTCCGAAAAATTGTGGACGATGTTATCAGCCTTTCGCGTGAGGGAGGATCTCTTCTGGCTCGCGCAAAGGATGAGTATCCCGATCCGAATGATATTTTATCCGGCAATTTAAAAAACGAATTTGAGAAATTCGCCGGACGCTCCTCCTACCCGATCTTTATGTCGGAATTCCAAAGAATAATGAAATCCAGGCAGGCTTACGGAATGTCATCCTACGATATGTCCGGCGTCGGGAAAAAAGAGCTTTTAGACGGGGTGAATTCTGCGCTTAAGGCGACGATCACGCGCTTGCAAACGGAAAGCACGGCCGCGTCCTCCTCTTCTTCGGCGGATACGGCCCGGGATACCGCTTCACAGACAGCCTCAGCCTCCTCTGCGGAAACCGCTTCAACATCAGACACTGTTTCGGCATCGGCTTCTTCCGCCGATCCGTCCGGCGGCCAATCGGTCATGCAGATCATCGATAAGGATGGCTCGATCACGCAGGTTACGATGTCGGGCTCAAGCAGCAGCTCATCGGGATCCTCCGGCAGCTCGTCCGCATCCACCGGCAGTTCGTCGGACAGCGGAGAAACATCTGTCAGCGAAAAAGGAAATGTTGTCGGACTGATCAATAAGGATGCGGCGACAGGTAAATTAAATTCAAAGGGAAGTTCCGCAACGGGCTCCCCCGCTTCGTCCGGGACGTCAATCGGAACGGCGGCATCCGCAGGTGCTTCATCCGGAGCTTCGACTGACAATACCACTCCGTCCGCGGATGACGCGGCACAGACCGTTGTTCCTTCGGATAACACTTCCGGTTCTTCGTCTGACAATACCACTCCGTCCGCGGATGATGTGACACAGACCGTTGTTCCTTCGGGTGATGCTTCCGCTTCTGACAGCGCAGCCGATTCGCCCTCTTCGACCGATACATCGGCTGAAGCTGCGTCGGCTTCCGGAAACGGCTCGACCGGAACCGAAGCACCGACAGACGCCGCTTCAACTGATACATCCGCTTGGACCTTGCCGACATCCGAGTCCGCCTCGACCGAAACGGAAGCATCGACAGACACTGTTTCAACCTCGGATGCGGCGTCGCAGAATACTGCCGGTACAACCGGTGTATCCGCATCAGAGGACACATAAAGATACCACAGCCCGAAAACTTTTTACCCACAAAAGAAGTGCCCCGATGTGAGGCACTTCTTTTGTGTTTCACCATTATGATAATGAATGGTTATAGTGCAAAATGATTCCTACGGATTGTTCCGTGCTTCGCACTCCCACAATCCTCCCCCATATTCGCATTCCCGTGAGGCTTCGCCCCACTTCATGCTCATACGGGGGCGTGCATCAAAGCCTTGTCCCCACCTTTGCGCAAGCGCAGGTGTGAACAGGCTTTTTGCACTGGAATCATAAATTACACAGTTACAGCATCCGCAGGATCTTCATGACGCCGTCCTCTTCATTCGAAGCAGTCTCATGCGCGGCAATCTCCTTAAGCTTCGGATGCGCATTGGCCATCGCATAGCTTTCCGTACAAGCCATAAGCAGCTCATAGTCATTCAGGAAATCCCCAAACGCCATCGACTCTTCCGGCAAAATGCCGTACTTTTCCTGGATGGCACGGACACCGGTTCCTTTGTTGATCCCCTTCAAAAGAATGTCGATCCACTGATCCCCGGAGATCACCGCTGCAAGACCCGGATTGATCCCATCAAGCCGC
>JAFSYD010000328.1 GCA_017443685.1 Lachnospiraceae bacterium
AAGATATGGGAGGATACGATGACCGTCATATTGTATTCATCACGAAGCCTTTGCACCATATGCCGGATGTCCGCGATCCCCTGCGGGTCCAGCCCGTTGGTCGGCTCGTCTAAGATCAGAATCTCCGGATCCCCGATGATCGCGTTCGCGATGCCAAGGCGCTGCTGCATCCCGAGGGAGAACTTGCGCACGGGATATTTTACGCCCGTCAATCCGACGATCTGAAGCGCCCGTTCGATCCGCTCCTTTTGCTCCTTTTTTGGGATGCCCTTTACGGTTGCCGTATATTTTAAGTTCTTCTCGGCATTCAAGTATCCGTAGAATCGTGTTCCAACCAAAAATCCGATCTTGGCACGGTTCTTATACAGCTCCTTTTTATTGGTGGAACCCGCGATGGAAACCGTCCCCTCATTATATTCGGAAAGGCCTAAGATCATTTTGAAGATCGTCGTTTTCCCGGCACCGTTGCGTCCCACGAGACCGTAGATGTCCCCGCGGTTGACCTGCATATTAACACCCTTTAACACGTCATGCTTGCCGTATGATTTCTTGATGTTTTCCAGTTTTAATACCGCTTCACTCATTGATACTCCCCTTCCTACCATACCTTGATCCGTTTTTCGGGTGCCAGATACATATTGTCGTCCTCTTCCACGTCATAGGTGGCATAAAACTCGTCGAACTGCTGCACGCCGACATTGACCCGGCAAAACGGCAGCGGGTGCACGTCCTTTATCATTTCCTTTTCCTCTTCGATCGGAACGTTCTCCCTCCACAGCGTGGCGAACGCCCGAAAATACCTGTCATAATCGAACCCCGAATGGTCCGCCGCCATCATAAGCGTCGCCTTCAATCCGCCCATATCCGCGGTCGCCTCGCCCTTCACGTTGCTGCCGTCATACAGCCCGGAGCCCGGGAACGGCGTTAAGGTGGTGTAATACTGTCCCACCTTATCGTTGCGGTCGGCAAAGGTCATCTGATCCTCGTACGGGAGCCAGTCCTTTTTCTCCCCGTTCAGATCGTAGAGCACGCCGTTCCCGTCAAAGCCGTGGGTGATCTCATGACCCACGATGGCGAATATGCCGCCTAACTTTTCCTCATAGGAGATATCCGGCGTATAGATCGGCGCCACACACACACCGGCGAAAATGTAGATGCCGTTGGTGACCGGACGATACATCGCATTGGTAATGGTGGTGGAGGTAGCCTGCAGCATCGGATCCCAGTAATCACGGTCATAGGGCTGATGGGCGAGCCACGCCATATGCTCGTTCTCAAAACGCAGGCTTTCAAAATACGCTTCCAGGAAGCTTCCGCCCTCGTCCCGGGACTTGATGTCCAGCTTCCCGTAGTCCACGGAATCAAAATCCGGATATACGATATGCTTGGTGATGGCATCCAGCTTTTTGATGCAGGCTGCCCGTCCTTCCTCGGACATCCACTCTTCCTTATTAAAGAGCGTACGGAAATGCTCGATCAGGTCGTCCGTCAGCGCATTGAGGTCATCCATGCAGGCCTCATCGAAGAAATTCTCGACATAAACCTTATCCATCGCGCCGACCATCGGCGACGCGGCGATATACCCATTGAAGATCAGCTCGGATTCCTCCTGTTCGGGACTCTTGCCGTAATCGATCAGCTCATACGAACGCGGCTTTTCGAACTCTTCCACCTTATCGTACGTCTCCCTGTCTAAGCGCGTTGCGGACTGGAGGCAGTAATTGACGATCAGATACGCCTTGATCTTCTCCAGATTGCCCGCACGGCAGAGAGAGTCCAGCTTCTTCGCATAGCCCGGCAGGATCATAATATCGTTGGTGCCGTCCATCCCCCATGCCGCGAGCTGCTCCTGTAACGGATAATTGCCCGCATAGGCAAAAGCCGTATGGCGGTCATAGGTGATATCCTCGGTCTTTTCGGCGCTCTCCGTGTTGTTCGCCGCCGCCACTGCCCGCTCCCAGGATAAGCATTCCTTAAAAAGCGCGGACGCTTCCCGTTCCGAATAACCGAGCTTCTTAAGCACATACAGCGCCTTGTTTTCCACCTTCTCATAGGCTTCGAGCGCATCTGCCGAATTCAGGTTAAAATACAGGCTGTTATCATCGTTCTGCCACGACAGGGAAAGCCTCGGCGCCCAGGC
The DNA here is from genome assembly GCA_017443685.1 of Lachnospiraceae bacterium. GTDB lineage: Bacteria > Bacillota > Clostridia > Lachnospirales > Lachnospiraceae > RGIG4930. Next base: position 2,141 of record JAFSYD010000328.1, read on the forward strand.
CGCAATGGCATATTCCTTCGGGTGCAGCGCGGACTTATCCATCATGACAAGACTTGTCGTGACCGGCGCCAGACGCAGGGGATTGCGCTTTATATCGCCAAAAAACGCGTACAGATCCTCCATACCGGAAATGCCCGCAATGTCCTCGATGTAGGGCCGCAAGGGCTCCACGCCGTCCGTGTTGCGGCCTTCCCAGCCGGAGGCGAGTCGGTAATATTCCCGCAGCACGTCGCCCGTGGCCCCGCCGATGGAAGGATCATCCATGATCTGCTGCTTCTGCTCGCGGATGGTATTCCCCGCCTCATCCAGCGCCCCGCTGTACTGATCACCGATGGCAAGCTTCCAGTCCCTGTTCACCGCCGCGGCATAATCGTCCTGCAAGCGGACATCCCTGTCGGCGGTCACGGAGCCGTACAGATCGGAATCCACCCACTTCGCATCATCGTCAAAAAGATCCATCCCCGGCCCGGATATGCTGATGCTCTCACCGCTGCCGGACGCTTCGTCCTCCGTGCCCACACTGCATGCGGTGACAATCAGGGACAGAAGCAAACAGATAGAAATGGCAAACTTTTTCATACATCGCCTCCCCTGGCAAAAACCACAGAACCGCTCAGATGCCCGAACAGTCACAAATCTCTTCCATTATACGGTTTCCGACGCGAAGACACAAGGAAAAAATGGGGTGCACGTAGCGTCGTCGAAACAATATAAATATTGTTTCTCCTCGTGCTATCGTGGTATAATGT
>JAFSYD010000329.1 GCA_017443685.1 Lachnospiraceae bacterium
CTTTTGTCCTGCAGCTCTGTCTGTCGTATATCGTTTACCGCGCGGTAAACGAGCGGAAATGGATCCTGCTCCTCCTCGCGGGCTTCCTGCACTTCTTTGTCGATGCCGGGGTCGTACTGCTTGCACACGCATCGCCGCTCTGGCTCACGGAAGCGCTGCTGGTCCTTACGACGGCAGTGATCGCCATCACGGTTCTTATTGTGTACCGGAAGGAGAATGATCATGGGGAAGAAAGCAAAGATCACGGTGGATCCGGCGTATAAGGTCGGAAAGATCGAAGAAAAACTGTACGGTGCCTTCCTGGAGCCGATCGGCGACTGGGTGGTCGGCGGCATCTACGAGCGGAAATACCTCGAAGGGACCGACCAGTATGCAGCGTTCTTAAACTCCAACCAGGCGACGACGGCGTCATCCGCTGCGCCCGGTAAGGCTAAGAGAAGAGAATAACGTGTAAAAAACACAAAATTGTGCATGAAAAACCACCGGGTACCTCTTGACAGAGGCCTGCCCGGTGGTTAAAATAAGGGCGAAAGTTAGCGGAAGGTAACTTTTTTATTTGCCCATGGGTTAGCGATAGATAACCGAAGTGGGACCGGAAGGACCCGCCGCGCGGAAAGGAGGCGGTGCAGATGATGCCGCTGGCACTTGCAAACAGGGAAGAGGACTATACGATCATCCGGATCGGCGGAAGCCCGGAGATGAAAAGGCATCTCGAAAACCTCGGCTTCGTCGTCGGCGGAAACGTGAAGGTCATGAATACGCTGAACGGCAACGTGATCGTGAACGTCAAGGAGACCAGGATCGCTATCAGTGAAGAAATGGCACGCCGCATCATGGTGTGAACCGGAGCGCCGTTCCTGAAATATAGAAATACAAGAGAGGAGAGCATATGAAAACACTGAGACAGGTGAAAGTGGGCGAGACCGTCCGGGTCGTGAAGCTCCATGGAGAAGGCGCCGTCAAGCGCCGCATCATGGACATGGGCATCACGAAGGGGGTCGAGGTCTATGTGCGCAAGGTCGCGCCGCTCGGAGACCCGGTGGAGCTGAACGTGCGCGGATACGAGCTTTCGCTTCGGAAAGCGGACGCGGAAATGATCGAAGTCGAATAATTATTTTTTTTGAACAGCGGTTACCATAAACTAACCGTCAAAGAAAGGAACACTTATGGATATCAGAATTGCCCTCGCAGGCAACCCGAACAGCGGCAAGACCACCCTGTTCAATGCACTGACCGGTTCCAATCAGTTCGTAGGCAACTGGCCGGGCGTCACCGTAGAAAAAAAGGAAGGAAAGCTGAAGAAGCACGGTGACGTCACTATAACCGACCTTCCCGGCATTTATTCTCTTTCTCCCTATACGCTGGAGGAAGTCGTCGCAAGAAACTACCTGATCGAGGAGAAACCGGACGCGATCCTGAACATCGTCGACGGAACGAACCTTGAGCGCAACCTTTACCTGACCACACAGCTCACCGAGCTCGGGATCCCGGTCGTCATCGCCATCAACA
>JAFSYD010000330.1 GCA_017443685.1 Lachnospiraceae bacterium
CGCTATATCCGTATAGCCGGCAAGGGAAAGCATTTCGCAGGTCTTTTTCTGCCAGTCCTGCAAATACTGTGACTGTAAAATACCGCCGTACCAGGTAAAGCCCCGAAAGAAGCCCGCCATCAGCCACGACAGATAGGTATGCGGTAAAATGCGCATATTGCGTATCGCGTCAAAAACCGTCTCCTCATCAAAGCGCAGCTCAAACGGTGCTCCGCCGACATCCGTCCCCCTCAGATATCCGTCGGGATAAAGATTCAGGAAGAACGCCCGCTTATCCGCGCATCCGCGGAACAGAAGACTTGAGAATTCCCGTCCTTCGAAATCGGTCGCGGCGTTTAACTTTTCAATAAACGAAGCATCGCACAGCAGCTGCCGCAGCAGGCCGTCTTTTTTGGAAAACTCCCTGATAAAAAGCTCCGCAAAAAGCGCCTCCGCTTCCATGTGGTAAAAACCGCCGGCCTGCGTCATCGAAGACAGCCGCTCGTATATCCCCTGACCAAGCAGCAGCACCTGGTCGGCATAGCGCTTCTTTGCCAGCACGTCATCCCTCAGATAAAGGTTGTCCGCAAGCTCGCGAACGCGTTTTCTTACCAGAAAGCTTGCCGCCTCATTGATCGCCTTATCCTTCGTCCGCCGGAGCATATCTTTCGTATAGCTTTCCGTAAGGGATGCCGTCGCACTCGACGGCGCATACGGAAAGATCGGAAAATGCTCCGCCTCTTTGGTCCTGCCGTAGGTGATAAGACCACGCCCGAAGGTCGTGCTGTTTAACGGAACAAGCCCGAAGGATACGAGCGGAACGCAGGGGACGCCGGCATCCAGCTTTTTTAACAGCCTTGTATAGCACAGGTCCCCCTGGAACGACTGTGCGGAATACAGCCCGCCCAGGTGATCCGCGGTAAAAAGGATACCGTATGCCATCACTTCCGTGACATCCTTTGCCGCCTCTTTACCGATATGCTCGTTGATATACGCGCCGCATATGTCAACGAGATCGTCCTTCGGCAAAAGGGGCACAAGGGACGCATTATGCACAAGCTTCGCCTTCTCGCCCTCGATCCAGCCGTCAAGGGTACACCCCTCCATTGCCATCATATGGTCGATCGTCGCATTTTTCTCACGGCAGACGGCAATGATTTCCCGCATTTCCATTACGCTAATTCCTCTACCCTGAACGCGAGCATCGTAAGGTCGTCAAACTGCACCGCATCGCCGACAAACGCATCCACATCCCGGCGCACCGCCGGCAGCAGATCCTTCACGTCCGTACGCGACATGCCGGATAACGCGTTTTGCAGCCGCTCCATACCGTAAAGCTCGTCGTTCTTGTCGGTTGCCTCCGGCACACCGTCGGTATACAGGAACAGGGTGTCGCCGACTGCCAGCTGCAATTCGTTGTTCTGGTACTTGATGCCCTCGATCGTCGCAACAGGCGGGCGCTTTCTTGCTGCTTTGACAAGCTCCTGCTGCCCGTCGGCATGAAGGAGCACCGGATACTCATGCCCCGCGTCCGCAAAGGTCAGCATGCCGGTCGTAAGATCCACGATGCCGAGCCATACCGTAACGAAAAGTTCTCCGTCGTTCCCCTCGCAAAGCTGGTTATTCGCACGTGCGAGGATCGCCGCCGGATCGGGAAGAGACTGTGCACCGTCCTTGATGATGGCCTTCGCGATCGCCATAAAGAGTGCCGCCGGAACGCCCTTGCCCGATACATCCGCCATGACAAGCGCGATGCGGTTATCGTCCACCATGAAAAAGTCATAGAAATCACCGCCGACCTCCTTTGCCGGATCCATCGAAGCAAAGAGCGAGAACTCCTTGCGATCCGGGAACGGCGGGAAAATACGGGGCAGCATGGATGCCTGGATCTGCGTCGCGACAGAAAGCTCGGCGCCGATACGCTCCTTTTCCGCGGTAACCGCCTGCAGATTCACCATGTATTCCTGCAGCTCGCTGATCATACCCGAAAAGCCGTTCGCTAAGGAGCCGATCTCATCATTGACATCATTTTCCTGCGAGATCGTCTGTGCAAGCGCCGGATCCTTGCTTTCGGAGTACTGTGACACATAACTTTCAAGCCTTTCGATCCGCCGTATCATATTCCGGCGGATAAAGCCCATCATAAACATTGAGCAAAAACCGAGAACAAACAAAAAGATGGCGATAAGCGCGATGACCGTCTTTAAGATCCTTCCTTTTACATAATTGAAGCTGACATCCGTTAAAACGACGCCGATTACCTCGTCTTCATATTTCAACGGCGTTGCATAGGTGTAGACATGCCCGAACTCGTTGTTGTAAACATCCATCTCACCTGTGGTCTCTCCGGTCTCGTATGCCTTCCAGAGGTTCTCGTGAATACTGCGATCCTGATAAGCTTTAAAGCCCACTCCCAGTATTTCCCTGCCATCCACTTCGACTTTATCCCGCACCGCGTCGAACATGAAGCACATCTCATCCTGCTCGCCGGTCGGATAGACGTAGTAAGCATAATCGAGATCATAGTCTTCCCGCATCCGGTCAAAGGTGGTCAGCCAGTACAGATACACGTAGCGCGCGTATAACAGCTTTACGTCATCGTTAAGATCCTCGAAGGTTATGTCCGTGCCGAACATCTGATTCGGATAATCTCTGGCAAATCCTTCCAGGAATGCATGGTATGCCCCATTCGCGTTATCCGGATAGTCATACGGGATCTCAAGCTCTTCCATGTGTTCATCAAACCAGCTTTGGAGCGCGGCAAACTGCGGCATATCCTCGTCGATCTCATCCACAAGGTTGCGGTTGACCTTGTCTAAGAGATCCTGGTACTGGTCGTGGTAAAGAACCGACTGCACGGTGTAGGTCGCAACCCCGCTGATGAGGATCGTCACAGCAATGAATAAGACGAAAAATACAACAAATCTGTTCAGCAGGGACTGACGTTTCTTTTCTTCCATTGAATAAAACTCCTTTCCGAATGAATTACCTGTAACCGTTCCGGTATCCGGACTGCTACGATGCCTTTATGGATACCGCCCCCGACAGCGGCTGCCCCTTTGCGGCAGCGATCGCTTCGTCAGTCGCGCGCTCCATGACTTCCTTTTCCGACTCCTCGGTATGGTATGCGATGTGCGGTGTTAAAATGACATTCTCCATCCCCATCAGGGGATTATCCTTATCGCAAAACGGCTCCGTTTCAAAAACGTCAAGCGCCGCCGCGCCGATCTTGCCGCTTTGTAAGCCGGCGATCAGAGCGGACTCACGTATCAGCGCGCCTCGTCCGGTATTAACGATGA
>JAFSYD010000331.1 GCA_017443685.1 Lachnospiraceae bacterium
CATCCGCTGCCGGAGGGGACGATCCTGACCTTTGCCCTTGTCGGCAACCAGAACTGCGGCAAGACGACGCTGTTTAATCAACTGACGGGCGCCAACCAGCGCGTCGGGAACTTCCCCGGTGTGACGGTTGACCGCAAGGACGGCGTGATCCGCGGGCATGTTGACACATTGATCACCGATCTGCCGGGGATCTATTCCATGTCCCCGTATTCCGGTGAGGAGCTGGTATCCCGGGATTTTGTTCTCAAGGAAAAGCCCAAGGCGATCATCAATATTGTGGACGCGACGAACATTGAGCGCAATCTGTATCTGACCTTACAGCTTTTGGAGCTTGATATTCCGATGGTGGTTGCCCTTAATATGATGGATGAACTGCATGCGAACGGCGGCACGATCGACGTTAACTGCATGGAGAACCTGCTTGGTGTACCGGTCATCCCGATCTCTGCCGCGAAGAATCAGGGCGTGGACGAGCTGGTGGCGCATGCGCTTCATATTGCGCGCTACCAGGAGAGCCCGACGAAGCAGGATTTTTGCGATGAGAATGACCACGGCGGCGCCGTACACCGCTGCATCCATGCGATCGGATTTTTGATCGAGGATCATGCGAAAAGGCGCGAGCTGCCGCTGAGGTTTACCGTAAATAAGCTGATCGAGGGGGACCGGCTCATCGCCAATGCGCTTGCTTTGGATACGAACGAGCAGGAGACGGTCGAGCATATCGTTTTGCAGATGGAAGCGGAACGGGGACTGGACCGGATGGCGGCGATCGCCCAGATGCGCTTTGCTTTTATCCGGAGGGTGTGCGCATCCTGCGTCAAAAAGCCCGTCGAAAGCCGCGAGCGGGAGCGCAGCAGGAAGGCTGACCGTTTCCTTACCGGCAAGTTTACGGCGATTCCGGCCTTTATCTGCATTTTGGGTGCGGTGTGCTTCCTTACTTTTAATGTCATCGGAAAGGCGCTCCAGGATCTTCTGGCATACGCCATCGGAGGCATAACGGACGCGGTGGACGGTGCACTCAGTGCATTCGGGGTAAACGCGTTTTGGCACGGGATGATCATTGACGGGATATTTGAAGGCGTCGGGAGTGTCGTAAGCTTCCTCCCTGTCATTATCACGCTGTTTTTCTTTTTATCGATCCTTGAGGACTCCGGCTATACGGCGCGGGTGGCGTTCGTCATGGATGGGGCGCTCCGGCGGATCGGCCTGTCGGGACGGTCGATCGTACCGCTTCTGGTCGGCTTCGGCTGTACCGTGCCGGCAGTTATGGCGACGCGGACGCTGCCGAGTGAACGGGACCGGCGGATGACGATCCTGCTCGCGCCGTTTATGAGCTGCAGCGCGAAGGTACCGATCTATGCGTTTTTCATCAGCGCGTTTTTTGCGGACAAAGGATGGCTGGTGATGCTGGGGCTTTATGTCTTGGGGATCGCGGCCGGCATCGGCGCGGCGCTTATCTACCGGGTGACGCTCTTTAAGGGAGAGGCCGTGCCCTTTGTGATGGAGCTTCCGAATTACCGCCTGCCGAAGGCATCGAACATCGTCCGGCTGCTGTGGGAAAAGGCGAAGGATTTCCTGGAAAGAGCGCTGACCGTGATCCTTGTGGCGACGGTTGTGATCTGGCTTTTGCAGAATGTTGATTTCAGACTCCACATGGTGGAAAAATCAAGTGAGAGCATACTTGCGACGGTTGCGGGCGGCATATCGGTGCTCTTTGCTCCGTTGGGGCTTGGCGACTGGCGGATCACAACGGCGCTGATCTCCGGGTTTATGGCAAAGGAAAGCGTGGTATCGACGCTGACCGTGCTGTTCGGGGAAAATGTCTCAGATGTGATGTCGCCCCTTTGCGCGGCTGCGCTGCTTGTATTTTCCCTGCTTTATACGCCTTGTGTGGCGGCGATCGCGACGATCGACCGTGAACTTGGGAAAAAGTGGGCCGTGGGCGTTGTGCTCGGGCAATGTGCGATCGCGTGGGTGTTCGCCTATCTGGTATATATAACGGGAACACTCTTGCATTTTTAACCGAAAAGTTATATCATTTTATTATATTTGTTAATTTGTGGTCGAAGGTCTTTTCGTCGGATCGATGATACCATATATAGTAGATCACAGTTGTGACTGGCACAGGCTGTGGGACGCCAGGGAGTGGCAGTATGGACATACAGACAATGTCCGGAGCATCGGAATTCCAATTTGACGAAGCAAAGCTTCCCGGGATCGAATGGCTCGCGGAGCAGATGCCGCAGGGCTTCTTTATCTGCAGCGCCAAAGAGCCGGGGGAGATCTTATACATCAACCGGGCAGCCTGCCGTATGTTCGGCTGTTCGGACGCGGATGATTTTAAAATAAATATCGGCACCACGTTTTTCGATATGGTGCATCCCGATGATCTTGCTAAGACGAGAAGCACCATGGATGCGCAGGCAGAGGGTAACGCGGCGCACCGGATGGATCATGTACAATACCGGATCGTACGCAAGGACGGCGAGGTGCGGACGGTGGAGGATCACGGGCATCCCGCGAATTTCCGCGGCGCCGGCGAAGTGTACTGTGTGTTCATCGGCGATATTACCGCAAGGCGCGGCATCGAAGAGGAAAAAAAGCGCGGAAGCAAGCTGGCTTACGCTTTAGAAGCACAAAAGGAAGCGAACGTTGCCAAGACGGCGTTTTTGTCGAATATGAGCCACGAGATCCGTACGCCGATCACCGCGATCCTCGGGATGAACGATATCATCCGCCGGGAGAGCAGGGACGATCAGGTTCTTACGTATTCCGACAATATCCGCAAGGCA
>JAFSYD010000332.1 GCA_017443685.1 Lachnospiraceae bacterium
ACAGGTTCACCGACGGATGCAGCCGTAAACCGCCTTTGTACGGTCCGATCGCCGAATTGAACTGTACACGATAGCCGCGGTTAACCTGTACCTTGCCGTTATCATCTACCCACGGAACACGGAACATAATGATGCGCTCCGGCTCAACGATGCGCTCGATCACGCCTAACTGTTCTAATTTCGGATTCGCCTCCACAACCGGCTCTAAAGATTCCAATACCTCATATACCGCCTGTAAAAACTCCTTCTGCTCTGCGTTTCTTTCTGCAAGTCCGTCATAAACGCCCTTCAAGTAGCTGTTTGTAAGTGCCATTTTTCTACTCCTTCCCGGTGATAAAAATGATTTTTCGGTGCGAATAAAGCACCCATTATGTGAAAAAAGGGCATCGAAATCAAACCTTGATCCCGATAGCCCCATTGCCACCAAAACTATATATTACAGTGAAAGAACGATCTTTGCTTTCACGCTTTCCGGAAGATCGATCTCATCCTTCGAAATGCATATAACGAAGCGGATATTGTACTTCTCCGAGATCACGTCGAGCTTCTCGATCGCCCGCGTTAAACCTTCCGAAGTATCAATATACCCGATTGTTAAGAAACTGTCAAGACAAATCTCTTCGATGTCATAATTCTGAGAGATCGCACCGCTCAAAAATCCTAAAAACTCATCGGTCGTCTCGATCGTGTAGTCCGCCATATTGATCAGACGGATCTTGTTGTTGAGCTCATGCATATGCTTCTGGCTTTTGTCGATATAAATGATATCGCCCTTCGCGTTCGCCAAATCCGCATGCGCCCGCTCCAACAGCTTTTTTGTCTTGCCTTTTCCTTTGTCACCCGCAATAATCTCGACCATGGTCTTATCCTCCTTCAAAAAACAACTGATACTAAAAATTATAAAAGATACCGGACAAAAATGCAACGCATTTTCCGTTTGATCCAAAACCTGTGTTTTTCATCCTGAAAAAAACCGTATCAACCGGCAAACTTCGTCAGAAGCTCATCCATCAGATAGTACAGATTCTTCCGCGAATCTCCGTGGAAGACGATCGAAATGATATCGTCGCCCTTCTCGTTTTGGGAATAAAGCACCAGACAGTAGCCTGCCTGCGTGGTGGTGCCTGTTTTCCCGCCGATGACCGTGATCCCTTCCGGCACCGGCTGCTTGCCGGTTAAGTACCGGTTCGTCGAATCCCAGGACAGCTGCACCGTTCCCGTGCCTTCGCGCGTCACGTTTGCCGTATAATTCAGTGTACCGATGATCTCGCGGAACTGCTCGTTTTTGATCGCCGCGTTAAAGATCAGATACATATCATATACGGTCGTATAATGGTCATCCCGATGGAGTCCGTTCGACGTCACAAAATGAAACTTCGTCGCGCCGAGGGCTGCCGCTTCTTTATTCATTAGGTCGGCAAACGCTTCCTCGCTCCCGCTGATCCCTTCCGCGATCGCAACCGCGGCGTCATTCCCGCTTACGAGCATCAGTCCGTACAAAAGCTCCCGCAGGGTGATCTTATCCCCCGGCTTTAACTTTGCGACCGCCGCGTCCTTATCCTGCTTGCAGGCATTCTCGCTCACCGTAAAGACCTCATCGAGATCCCCGTATTTTAACGCGATATAGCAGGTCAGGATCTTCGTTGTCGAAGCCGGATACATCTGGTCAAATACGCTTTGCGCATACGTCACCTGCTGTTTGGATACGTTAAATACGCCTGCACCGTACGCCACATGGGATGCCGCCTGATCGGTTCCGATATCGCTTCCGTCCGTAACGCAAAGATCCGAAGCATAGGTGATCGCCGCCGAAAGCGGACTGCTTTTCGTGATGCCAAGCTGGAAACTTGTCTCATACACCCGGTAAGCATTGGGATCGGGCACATCCGAGCATCCGGTCAAAGGCAGCATACATACACACATCAGGATCACGGCCAAAAGCCGCTTATTTATACATTTCACGCCAATCCAAATCTCCTCTGTCCAATGATATGATCAAAAGCTCCGCTGTCGCAAGGTTCGTTGCAAGCGGAATGTTATGTGCATCACACAGACGTACAATGCTGTTGACATCCGGCTCGTGTGATTTCTGTGTCACCGCATCACGCAAAAAGATCACCAGATCGATCTCGTTATGCTCGATCTGCGCCCCCAGCTGCTGCGTCCCTCCCAGATGTCCGGACAAGTATTTATGGACCGTAAGATCCGTTACCTCTTCGACAAGCCGTCCGGTTGTGCCTGTTGCAAAAATCTCGTGCTTGCTCAATATCCCCCGATAGGCAATGCAGAAGTTTTGCATCAGCTTCTTTTTCGCGTCATGCGCGACAAGTCCGATGTTCATAGTATCCCCCTTTACATTTTACGCAACGAAGCCAGGCGCATACGCGCCAAAGCGTTACTTGCTGCTACTCGATATAGTGTGTATCGCTGTTATAGCGCTTCGCCTGTAACCCCACATTCAAAACGAAGCCCATCCCCGCGTAAAGCGTCACAAGTGATGTCAGTCCATAGCTGATAAACGGCAGCGGCAATCCGGTATTCGGCATCAGCCCCGTTACCACGCAGATATTGACAAAGCTCTGGAAGCCCACAAGCGATGCCATCCCGACACAGATCAGCTGCCCCGAAAGGTCTTTTGCCTTTTTCGCGATCAAAAGACATTCGACCGTGATCAACAATAATAATAACACAATCAGTACCGATCCGACAAACCCTAATTCTTCTCCTGCCACCGCAAATATGAAATCCGTCTGCGGCTCGGAGATATAATTGCCGTTTTTCACGGAATCCACGGCATTATTGTAAAGTCCTTTGCCGAAAAGCTGTCCCGAACCGATCGCCATGATCGAATTCTGCTGCTGGTAGGCACTGGCCGGATATTCGTCCGGCTTCAGCCACGCTAAGATACGAAGCCCCTGGTATTCATCCAGGATCTGCTGTCCGTCCTGCATGATGAGGATCAAAAGGATTGCGATCGTCGGAATGGAAAGCCCTAAGACCCAGCCGACGATCTTCGCGGAAAGTCCCGCCGCAAACAGCATCGAAGCTATGATCATAAACGTAACGATCGTCGTCGAAAGATCCGGTTCCTTTACGATCAAAAGCAGCGGAAGCCCGGCCAGAACAGCGGTAAAAAACAGCTGCTTCGGATCATTGATGACCTCCTGGCGGTTCAAAAAAAACTTTGCGAAAAACAATACCAGAAGCACCTTTGCCAGCTCCGAAGGCTGGAACCGGATCCCGATATCGATCCACCGCGTCGCCCCGCCGGTATCATCCCCGAAGAACAGCACCGCCAAAAGCAGGCCGATCACAAAGACGTAATACAGATAATGAAACTGCAGCACGAATTCATAATCGATCACGGATACGATGATCATAGCAATAAGTCCCAGCACCATCCCGAGGATCTGCTTGCTCTGATAATCGGAGTTCGCACTGCCGATCACCAAAATGCCGATGATCGTCTCTGCGAATACCGCCAGCACCAGTATTAAGTTAAAATTCTTTAACGTATATTTTCTAAACATTTATGCATCCAGAAGCTGCTTTACAACACCCTTGGAAAGCGGCTCCATCAAAAGCGTATCATCCCATACGAACACCGCCTGCGGCTCGGTCGTCACGCGTCCGATACCGCCAAACAGCCCCTTCTTCCGCTTCATCGGACCGCTGATCCCGGCAATTGTGATCTCTTCGGTGTCAAAGAAATTCGCCGCAACATAGCAGCGCTTATCGCCGTTTTTGCCGGCTGTAATGCTGCCAAGCGCTTCGCCCATGACAAGTACGTTGCCGGCCGCCTCCACCTGTCCGCCGCGATTGACATCCCCTAAGATCACAATGCTCGAATCGCTCGTCACCACGCTTTTCTGGCGTACCGATCCGGGAATGATCTTCGCATTGGTAAAGAAGTCCTCGAAATAGAACCGGTCCGTCATCTCAATCATCCGGGCGTCCTTTAATTCGTCCCCCGAGATCACGAGCTTGACCCTGATATCCGAATTCAGCTCGATCGCTTCGATCACGACCGCCGCCTCCTGTGCCGAAAGGTTCCGTCCTTCCAGCGCAAGGATCAGCTCGGCATTTTTGAAAAAATCTCTCGACTCCGCAAATTTCCCGCAAATATCCTCGATCAGCGTCTTAAAATCCACCGAAGGATCCAAAACGAGCGTCAGACCGTTAGCATTGCTTTTTATCACAACCGTACTTTTTGCCATTCGTTTCACCTTTTTAATCCGTAACCGAACTGCTTCCGGATACCGCAAGCGCCCGGTCACTGTCTGCTAAGCGTAAGGATTCTTCATTGTCAAAATAACAGCCGATGATGTCCTTTGCCACCGCCGCCGCGTTATGTGAAGTATAGCCGTATGCGATCCTTGTTGCGATCGCGATCTTCGGATTCTCATAGGGCGCATACCCGACAAACAGCGCGTGGTTCGGGTGTCGGTTGATCTGGGCCGTTCCCGTTTTGCCTGCGACATTGATCGGGAACGCATCGTACTCATGCAGATCCTCCACAACCTCTCGCATCCCGTGATGGATCGATGCCCATTCCGCCGTGGACAGTACCTGCACCTGGTTTCTGAGCGTCGGCCCGTAAGTCTCTAAGGTATTGCCGTTCGCATCGGTCACGTGGTCTAAAAGCGAAAGGTTATACACCATGCCGTTCATCGTCACGGCGGTCACATATCTTGCAAGCGCGATCGTCGTGATATTGTTATCCGACTGTCCGATCGCCGCCATAACCGGATACTCCGTTGCAATATGCGAAGCATTCTCCTCGATCTCCACGCCGGTCTTCTCATCGAGTCCGAACATGGCTGCGTATTTTTGGATCTTTTCGATCCCTCGCGCATCGTTGTAACCGTTCTCCCCGCCGGATAAGCGCATGCCGACTTCATAAAAATAGTAGTTGCACGAATGCCGGATCGCCTCGGCAAGATTAAGTGTCCCGTGAGAGCCGGGATAGATCCAGCACCGGGGATGGTTGGAGATCTTCTCATACATCCCCTTATCGGTGATCTCGGTCGAAATATCGATCTTCCGCTCCGATAACCCTGCCGTACCGACGCACATCTTAAAGGTGGATCCCGGCGCCGTCCGCTGCTGCGTCGCATTATTGTAAAGCGGGTTCGCAAGGTTCAAATTCAGCGCAGCATAATAGGACGAATCCGAAGCATTTGACAGACGGTTGCTGTCATATCCCGGATAGGTCACACAGGCGAGCACCTCGCCCGTATGTACGTTCATAACAACCGAAGAACCCGAATACGGCTCCAGCGCCAGCTGTCCCGGCGTAATCTTCAAGGTATGTACACAGTCCTTTAAAAAATCAAAGCAGGACATCGTTCCGTTCAAAAGACCGCTTCTCGTTTCATCGTCCTTTTCCAAAACTCCCTGATCGAAAAGCACCGCGCAAAGCTGCGCGCCGGTGATCATATCCCGGTCGATCATGCTCTCATACAACAGACGGTTGAACGCAGCGTCAGTCTCTAAGGTTTCAAGGATGTAATCCACAATGCTGGCATACAGCTCATCCGTATCGACATACCGGGACTGTTCTGCAAAAGTCTTAATGTCCATCCATCCCTTGTCGATGGCGTACCGCAGATAATCATTGACCGCCAGCTCCTCGGACGTCCACTTTGCATACATTTCGTCTTCTTTATCGATCGCATCGTTTAAGAGCACCGAGCGGCTTTTTAACATCTTAACGATGTAAGTCGAATAATCCTGGTATACCTCATCAAGTTCATTGTATACCTTAGGCGTCGGATCGGAAAGCTGCTGCCGCAGCGTTTTAAGGACCTCTTTTTTGTGCGTGGTAAACGCAGCGAAGATCTCCTTTTCCACATCCGACGAATCGGGATCGTTCAAGGTATTGATATTGATGACACCGTTATTGATCAGGGCAAAATACACATCATAGATGGGAATGACAATATCCGACGACTCCGTCCCATCCTGTGCCTTAAAACTCCGCGTATTTACGATCTTCGAATAAAGGATCCCGGCGATCTCCTTTTCCAGAAGACGGTAGGCGTTCACCTGCAGGTCTCTGTCGATCGACAGATACACATCTCCGCCCGATACGGGATCCGTTGCCTCCGTCGTCTCGATCAGATTGCCGACGCTGTCAACGTAAACCGTTTCCGAGCCTTTTATCCCCATCAGATATTTATTCATGTACTGCTCGATCCCGGCTTTACCGATCTTGTCCGTCAGGGAATAATTCTCCTTGTCCGCCGCGGAAAGCGCCTCGTATTCGTCCGTGGAAATCGTTCCGGTATAGCCGATCACGTTCGCAAATGCATCCGAATCCGCGTAATGTCTGGTGGAACGTTCCTCAATATCCACCCCGATAAACCGGCTTCGGTTCTCGGCGATGTAAGCGACCGTTTCGTCGCAGACATCGCTTGCGATGGTTGTTCCGACGTATTTCTGGTAACTGTTCTGGCTCATACGGTAACGGGTCACGGCAATTTTAAACTGCATGGCCTTTTCGAATTCGTCGGAGATCCGGTACCGGTCATCGCTGCAAAGATACGCCATGATCTCATCCGCCGTGGCTTCCGCTTCGTTGATCCCTAACCTGGTATTATAGGAAAGCTCGCTGATGCTTTTGTGTCCGAAAATGTCCGCACGGAAGCGCTGCAATTTCGTACCGCTGTCGACGAACTCGTAGATCCCCGTCGGCAAAAGACGGATGCCGAAATCCGTAATGACCGCATCGCCCCGCTTTTCGACGTTCGTGATGACCTCATAGAGCATCTCATTGAGTTTTAGGTTCTTTTCCCTGCCGCTCGTATAGGTACCGGTATCCTCGATCGTAACCGCGTACGCAAGCTCATCATAAGCTAAAAGGACGCCGTTTCGGTCATAGATGTTGCCGCGCGTAGCGGGAATTGTCTCCGTCTTTTCCACCTTCAGGTCATAATTGCTCTGATAATCCGCGCCCCGGACCAGCTGCAGAACAAAAAGCCGCCAGATCAAAAGTGCGGAAAATGCCACAAAGACCCAGAGGATCACATGTAAACGTGTTTTAAACAGCGTACTTTGTAATTTATCGAAAACCGAACTAAACAATTTCTCTTGTAGCCCTCTTTTCCTGCTTGTCCGCCCAACGGATCACGGCGTAGATCGCCATATACACGACGATACCGACGATCACCGTATAGATCGCCTCCGGCACGATCACGTGCTCGAAGTAAAAAGAAAAATCATATCGTTCACGCATCAAAAGCATCGTTGCGAAAACGATACAGCCGTACAGCATATCACTGACCGCGATCAAAAGCATCGGAAACTTTACATCGTCGCCGAAATAAAACAGACGGACAAGACCGTTCAAATAGCCGATATAAATAAAGATCAGCGCATTCATCCCAAAATACGAGCCGATAAAAACATCCAGCAGGATGCCGCACACAAACCCGATCACAACGCCTGC
This sequence comes from Lachnospiraceae bacterium, assembly GCA_017443685.1. Classification (GTDB taxonomy): domain Bacteria; phylum Bacillota; class Clostridia; order Lachnospirales; family Lachnospiraceae; genus RGIG4930. The sequence continues at coordinate 7,451 of JAFSYD010000332.1, forward strand.
CTTCCGTCCCTTTAAATAACCGAACGCTACCGTAATGACAAGCAGGATGTTCGGTGTGATACCGGCAAGCGCAATGCGGTTAAAGATGCTGGTCTGTATGATAAAACCGAAATAGATCGTGCCGAAAACGACGAGAACCGTTTTCATGATCATTTTGCGATCCATTTTATTCTCCCGTCTCCTTGACCTTCGTGATCACGAGTACCGTGTTCAGATGCTTAAAATCCACCACCGGCGTGATCTGTCCGGATTTCGTAAGGTCATTCTTGTCTCCGCTCAAGCTGTCCACATAGCCGATCAAAAGGCCCGGCACGTAATTCGAGCTGATATTGCTCGTAACGACCGCATTGCCCGCCTCCACCTCGTCATCGGGGTCTTCGAGTCCCGAAAGCTCGATCATATTCGACTCATTCATCATCTCAAGGTTGCCGGAAACGATACAGTTATCTCCGGTCTCAACGATCATCGCACTGATGCTGTTCGAATCATCGATCAGGGACCTGACAATGGAAAAATTCTCCCCGGTCTCTGTCACGATGCCGACCAGACCGCCGGAAGCGATCACATTCATATTGACCTTGATGCCGTCAAAGCTGCCCTTATCGATCGTAAACGTGTCGTACCAGTTGCTCGCTCCCTTAGCGATCACATGCGCGCCGGTCGTCGGATATTCTCCGTAGGTTGCCGAAATCTCATATAACTTCAGGAGATCATCCAGCTGCGCCTGCTGCAGCTGGGTATTGGTCAGCTGTGTCCGCAGCTGTTCATTCTCTTCCACAAGCGCCGCATTCTCAGCCAAAAGCTCTTCCCTTGACTTCGCGTCCGCGCTTGAGATCGAGATCCGGCTGCCGACGTAATCCAGGCCCCGCTGCATCGGCACGAAAAGATAATTCGCAACGGTACGAAGCGGTCCTCCCGAAAAACCGGTGGAATAGTTGACGAACAACAGGACAATGCAAAGGATCGTAAGTACGATCAATATAAAATTGCCGGGGATATTCAGCTTCCCTCTGCGTCTCATACCTGCCTGATTTCCTAACTGAAAATTCTTGACTTCATGCTGTATCCGAAACGGCTAAACTTAGAATCGGATAAGATCTTATTCAGCCCCGTCGCTACGGTCACGTCACCCTGCTCGGCCACATTGACCCTGATATTCGTCCCTTCTTCAAAAAACTGCGACAGATCTTTTAACCTGCTGCTTCCGCCGGTAAGGTAGATGCCGGAATGCACGATATCCTTTGCCAGCTCGGGCGGAACCTTTTCGAGCATCATCTTAACTGCCGTAGCGATACCGTTCAGATCATCCCGGATGCCTTCATAGATCACCGGCGCGTCGATCTCCATCTCGATCGGCAGGCCGCTTACCACATCGCGACCCACGATCTTCATCGTATCGGAAGAAAGGTTCATTGCCGAGCCGATCTTTTCCTTAAGGTTCTTCGCTGTCTTTTTGCCGATGACAAGGTTGAATTTACGCTTCATAAAGGTCACGATCGATTCATCGAGCCGGTTGCCGCCATAGGGAAGCAGCGTCGAAAGGACAAGTCCGCCAAGCGAGATCACGGAGATCTCGGTCGTATCCGCTCCGATATCGACAACCATCACGCCGGTCGGCTCCGTAACGTCCAGATCCATGCCGAGCGCATCCGCCAGGGGCTTTTCGCAAAGCATAATGCTGTGCGCCTTGATCTTGGTTTTGGCAAAAATATCGTAGA
>JAFSYD010000333.1 GCA_017443685.1 Lachnospiraceae bacterium
CCACGGCAAGCTTGCTTGACGGTGGGGACAAGGCTTAATGACCCGCTCCCACATGAGCAGGAAGTGGGGGTGCTACACGTCCGGGGGACGTGTGTTCAGCACCGACCGGAACGAAGTGTAGACAGCCGCACGGGATTGCGAATGTGGGTAGGATTGTGGGGCTCAAGACGTCCAGTGGACGTCTGCTTTGAGCCGACCGTAGCGGAGCGAAGAAGCGAAGCACGGAACAATCCGTGAATCACCTTTTGACCCTTGAATCATATAATATAAGGACTAAGATACATATGGGTAATCAGACACAATTAAAGAAAAAGCCCGTCAACGGGATGAAGGATGTTATGCCGCGGGAAATGGAGATCCGCGACTATGTGACGGGCGTCATTAAGGATACGTACCGTCTCTTCGGCTTTACGCCGATCGACACGCCCTGCATGGAGGACATTGCGAACCTGACGAATAAGCAGGGCGGCGACAATGAAAAGCTGATCTTTAAGATCTTAAAACGGGGCGAGAAGCTGAACCTTGCGGAAGCGACGGAGGAGAGCGATGTCGTGGACTACGGAATGCGCTATGATCTTACCGTTCCGCTGTCGAGGTTTTATGCGAATCACGCGAATGACCTGCCGGTGCCGTTTAAGGCGCTGCAGATCGGCTCGGTATGGCGGGCGGACCGTCCGCAGAGGGGACGTTACCGTCAGTTTACGCAGTGCGACATCGACATCATCGGCGAGGCGTCGAACCTCGCGGAGATCGAGCTGATCTCGGCGACGACGACCTGTCTCGGACGGCTCGGTTTCAAGGGATTTGAGATCCGGATCAACGAACGGCGTCTGCTGAAGGCGATGGCGGCTTACGCGGGCTTTGCCGAGGATGCGTATGAGGACGTCTTCATCACCCTTGACAAGATGGACAAGATCGGCCTTTGTGGCGTAAAAGAAGAGCTGCTCGCGCACGAATATGACGCGCAAGCGGTGGAAAAATATACGGCACTGTTCGCGTCGCTTTCGGATATCAAGGATGTCCACGAAGGCGTGGAGAAGCTCTCCCGGACGCTCGGTGACTTCCTTGTACAGGATGCGGCGGACAGTCTTGCTGCCATCGCGGACGCGGTGAACGCGGCGAAGGCCTGTGACTTTGCCCTCGTCTTCGATCCGACACTGGTGCGTGGGATGAGTTATTACACGGGCACAATTTTCGAGATTGCGATCCCCGAATTCGGCGGCAGCTGCGGAGGCGGCGGACGCTATGATGAGATGGTCGGGAAATTCACCGGAAAGGATGTGCCGGCGTGCGGCTTTTCGATCGGTTTTGAGCGAATCATTCTGCTGCTGTTGGAGCAGGATTATCAGATCCCCGAAGCGAAGGAGAAGGTCGCGTATCTGATCGATAAGAAGTTCCCCGAAGAGCGGCTTTCGGAGGTTATTTCCGAAGCGAAGGCGGCGCGGGAAGGCGGGCAGCAGGTGCTCGTCGTGCGGATGAACAAGAACAAAAAGTTCCAAAAGGAACAGCTTAAGACGCAGGGATACCATAATTTCCGCGAGTTTTACGCGGACTAGGAATCATTTTGCACTATAACCATGTATTATAATTTAGAGTTTATCACACCGGAATCACGGTGGAAAGTGCGAGACAGATATTATATGCGGTAATAGAGGAGGAGATACAATAATGGCGGAATCCATCGAAGGGCTGCACCGCACGCATCGGTGCACGGAAGTAACGAATGATAGGATCGGGCAGACCGTTACGGTCATGGGCTGGGTGCAGAAGCGCCGGAATTTAGGCAGCCTGATCTTTATCGATCTGCGTGACCGCAGCGGCATATTACAGATCGTTTTTGACGAACCGCAGATCGGCGGGGATGGCTTTGCAAAAGCGGGCACGCTGCGCAGTGAATATGTCGTCGCGGTGGTCGGCACGGTTGCAAAGCGCACCGCGGCGATCAACGAGAAGCTCGCGACCGGCGATATCGAGATCATCGCGAAGGAGCTTCGGGTGTTATCCGAAGCGCAGACGCCGCCGTTCCCGATCGAGGAGAATCTGCAGACGAAGGACGAGCTGCGCTTAAAGCACCGCTATCTGGATCTGCGCCGTCCGGATCTGCAGAAGAACTTCATCCTGCGAAGCAAGGTTTGCAAAAGCATCCGCAACTTCCTGGATGAAGAAGGCTTCCTTGAGGTGGAGACGCCGATCCTGCAGAAGTCCACGCCGGAGGGCGCGCGTGATTATCTTGTGCCGTCCCGCATCCATCCGGGGGCGTTCTACGCGCTGCCGCAGTCGCCGCAGCTGTTTAAGCAGCTTTTGATGTGCTCCGGTTTTGACCGCTATTATCAGATCGCGAAATGCTTCCGTGACGAGGACCTTCGCGCGGACAGGCAGCCGGAGTTCACGCAGGTGGATATGGAGCTTTCCTTTGTGGATGTGGACGATGTGATCGATGTGAACGAGCGGCTCATTGCGCGGGTATTCAAGGAGGTTTTGGATATCGATATTCCGGTGCCGATGCAGCGTATGGACTGGCAGGAGGCGATGGACCGCTTCGGCAGCGACAAGCCGGATACGCGTTTTGGCATGGAGCTTTGCGATGTATCTGAGCTGGTAAAAGACTGTGGTTTCGGCGTGTTTACCGGTGCCCTTGCGGACGGCGGCTCGGTGCGCGGCATCAATGTCAAAGGGCAGGCGTCGATGGGCAGAAAACAGATCGACAAGCTGGTGGAAGAAGCAAAGGGAATGGGCGCGAAGGGCCTTGCGTATCTGGGCATCAATGAAGACGGCACCTATAAATCCTCCTTTGCCAAATTCATGGATGACGACGGGTTAAAGGCGCTCACAGAGGCATTAAAAGGCGAGCCGGGCGACCTGCTTTTGTTCGCGGCGGATAAGAATAAGATCGTCTGGGAGGTTTTGGGATCGCTTCGGATCAGCCTGGCGAAGAAGCTGGATCTGATCCCCGAGGGACAGTTCAATTTCTTATGGGTGTTAAACTTCCCGGTCTTTGAATGGTCGGATGAGCAGAACCGTTATCTTGCGATGCACCATCCGTTTACCATGCCTTATGAAAAGGATGTGCCGCTGCTTTTGACAGACGACAAGGACAAGGCAAAAGCAAAGGCGTATGATATCGTATTAAACGGTACGGAGCTTGGCGGCGGCAGTGTCCGTATCCATCAGGATGACATCCAGGAAACGATGTTCGAGGCGCTTGGCTTTACCAAAGAAGAAGCGCACGAGAGGTTCGGCTTCCTGCTGGACGCGTTTTCCTACGGCGTTCCGCCGCATGCCGGTTTGGCGTACGGGCTTGACCGGATGGTGATGCTGATGGTCGGCGCGGATTCGATCCGCGACGTGATCGCCTTCCCGAAGGTAAAGGATGCCTCGGATCTGATGACGGAGGCACCGACGCCGGTGGACGATGTACAGTTAAAGGAACTGTCCCTTCAGGTAATGCAAAGCGAGTAAGACGGAAGGGAATCTGTTTCTATTTTATCGGAAATGCCCGGTTATGCAGATGCACAGGATAGATTGCTTTAAGTTCTACGCACATTGGGGGTGTAATATGGCAGAGCGGCATTTTGTTTTTCCGGATAATGAACGGCAAATGATGGTCCGTATGCCGGTCAACCTGATCGTTTACCAGTTTTACGGCGGTTATTTCCATATTCTGCTGGTAACGCGGCAGATGCAGACGCTGATGCGCTGGGGGGATGAAGAACAGGCGCAGATCATCAGCGTGGAAATTCCGCGGGAGCTTGTGACCGAGGTGGAAGGCGAAAAGCGGACGTATAAGGCGGAGGTCCATGAGGTCGAGCGGGCGGATTCGCTGCTGCATTACGCGACCTATATGGATGTGACCGAAACGCGCAAGCGGCTCTTTGCCCAGCGCACGCAAAAGAAGATCCGTCTGGACTTTTTTCAGAAAATTCTGGATACGACGCAGGAGTGTATCTTCTGGAAGGATGAGCGCAGGAGATTCGTCGGGGTGAACCGCGCGTTTCTGGAGTTTTACGGGTTTCCCAGCGTGGATATCCTTATCGGGAAAACGGACGAGGATATGGGCTGGCATCCCGAGCCCGAAAAATTTATGCAGGATGAGTTGCGTGTCCTGCAGGGCGAAAGCACGCGGCTTGTCCACGGGACCTGTATCATCCGCGGCAAAACGAGGGACATTCTGGCTTCGAAGTCCCCTCTTTATGAGGAAGGACGGATCATCGGGCTTGTCGGCAGCTTTATCGACGTGACCGACCAGTATGAGCAGGAGCGCCGCAGCAATATTTTAAAAGAGGAAAAGGAGATCGCGCTCTTAGAGGCGGAGCAGGCAAAGCAGGGCATGAGTAATTTTATCATGCGCGCGAGCCATGAGATGCGCACACCGCTGAACGCGATCCTTGGTTTTACCTATCTGGCGGAGCCGGAGACGGATGTGGGAGAGCTTAAGGATTATCTGAAAAAGATTCAGGTATCCGGACGGCTGCTTACGGATCTGGTCAATGACATCCTGGATATCCGCAAGACCGAGGACGGCTCCATGCAGCTTTTGCCGCGGCCGATGGTGCTGTCGGATCTTTTGCACAATATCGATGATATGATCAGTATTTTGGCGCAGCAGAAGGGGATCCTTTTTTACACGGAGCTTAGCTTTTTGCAGGATGAATTCGTGATGTGCGATCAGGTCCGTCTGCAGCAGGTGCTGATGAACCTTTTGAACAATTCGATCAAATTCACCGACGAGGGCGGTTCGGTGTCGCTGACGGTGCGGGAGGAGAGCATCAATGCCCGCATAAGCGAGTTCACCTTCGAGGTCAAGGATACCGGCTGCGGGATGTCGAAGGAATTCATCGACCGTATCTTCGATCCGTTTGCCCAGGAGAACCGCAACGTTGCAAAATACGGCGTCGGAACGGGACTCGGACTTACGATCACGAAGCGGATGGTGGATCTGATGTCCGGGACGATCGATGTGGAAAGCATCGAACACGAAGGATCGAAATTTACTGTAAAGATACCATTGACTTTAAGTGACAAAACAGAGTATCATGGATTTATAACAGGAAGCAATAAAGAGGGCAAGCGCAGCTTCGAGATCACGGGACTGCATTTCCTTGTGGTGGAAGATAATCTGATCAACCAGGAGGTTGCGGTCGGTATCTTAGAGCAGGAGGGCGCGACGTCCGATGTGGCGGATAACGGTTTGGAAGCGATCGACAAGTTTAAAGATTCCGAGCCGGGTAAGTATGACGCGATCTTGATGGACATTCATATGCCGCTGATGGACGGTATGGAAGCAACCCGCAATCTGCGCATCCTGGATCATCCGGACGCGAAGACGATCCCCATTATGGCGATGTCGGCGGAGGCGTTCGACGAATCAATCGAGGAGTGTCTGGAATGCGGGATGAACGGTTATATCAGAAAGCCGATCAACGTGGTGGAGTTAAAGCGGACGATCGGCGCAAATATAAGAGGGCTGGATGAATGACGACGAGAGATGTATACAAGGGCATCGGTGATTATGATCGGATGACGGCATGCATTGCGAAGGAAGAAAGCATCCGTAAGTTTTTGCGTATGTTTTTGGCGGACGAGAATTACGGCCTGCTCAAATCCGCTCTTGCGGCGAACGATGTGCAGCGGGCGTTTTTGGGTGCGCATACCTTAAAGGGTGTCTGCCAGAATCTGTGTCTGACGTCTCTGTACGAGATCGATTACATCGTGACGGAGGCGCTTCGTGCCGGTGACATTGACGAAGCGAATAAGCATATGCCGGAGCTCGGCATCCGCTATGAACGGGCGATCGAGCAGATCAGCAAGATGGATGAGGATTAAAGCGGCGGGAAGGTCATAGGTTTGCGGCCTTCCCGTTTGTTTTTAGCGTCCCGTTGATTTGTTATGTTTTTTGTTGCTTTTTATTTTCAAGTGTGATAATATACATTTTGCGTTGAAAATGCGCTTGCTGGAATGGCGGAATTGGCAGACGCACCAGACTCAAAATCTGGCG
>JAFSYD010000334.1 GCA_017443685.1 Lachnospiraceae bacterium
AAGATATCAGAAAATCCCGTAACGTCAAAGATCTCATTGATCTCTTCCGAAGCATTCTTAACAACCATGCTTCCCTGCTTGTTCATCGTCTTCTGTGCGGAAAGAAGAACACGAAGTCCCGCACTCGAAATATACTGCAATGCAGCGATATCGATCTCCAATTCCTTCACACCGTCAAGCGAAGATTTCAGCTCTCCTTCCAGCTGCGGAGCCGTCGTCGTGTCCAGTCTTCCTTCCAGACCAACTACCATCTTCTCGCCATCAACGTTCTTTGTAATGTTAAGCATACTCATTCCTCCATAATAGAAAATCATCTGTCCAGCTTTTAAGTAAAACCTACCGTATATCATACCCCGATTGCATCAAAAGTGCAACAAAAAAATCCATTTTATCCATTTCCTTTTAGAAATCCCCGGCAGCCGGTATCCTTGTAATGACAATTTCGGCATTCCCCGATATTTCAAAGGTTCCACTGTTCGCCTCGACAAAAAAGCTGTCGCCTTTTCGGGCCTCAAAAACGTCCGTCCCACAGCTTACCTTCGCCGCACCGTCCGTGATCAGCAGGGAAACAAAGCTGTCCGCTCCCGCCTTATCAGAAAAAACGCTCCCGGTGACCGCAGCACGATCCACAACGAAGCAATCGCATGCCCCGATGTGCGGCCCGAAATCATAGTCCGTCCGGGGAGGCTCCAGCCTTGCCACGGCAAGGGCCTTATCAATATGCAGCTCCCTCGGCTTCCCATCTGCCCCGATCCTGCCGTAATCGTACACACGGTAGGTTACGTCGGAGTTCTGCTGGATCTCCGCAAGGACGATCCCGGCGCCGATCGCATGGAGCGTCTTCGATTCGATAAAAAAGACATCTCCCTTTTTCACCGGAACGGCATGCAGCACATCCTCGAGCGTATTGCCTTTGATGTGGGACAGAAACTCTTCCTTCGTCATCCTGCTCTTGCACCCCAGATAGAGCTTCGCCCCCTCTTCGGCCTCAAGAATGTACCACATCTCCGTCTTGCCGTACTGTCCTTCCTCTTCCCTTGCGTAAGCATCATCGGGGTGCACCTGCACCGAAAGATTCTGCTTTGCGTCAATGAATTTGATCAGGATCGGGAAGTCGTCAAACCTTTCGCAGTTCGTCCCGAGCACGCCTTTCCCGTGTTTTTCAATGTACGAAGACAGCGGTATACCACTGTCCTCTCCCGACGCAACCACGGACGAGCCCGCCGGATGTACCGACAGCTCCCAGGATTCCGCGAGATTGTCTCCGTCATATTTTTTCCCGAAATCTTCGATCAGCTTCCTGCCGCCCCAGATCGCCTCCTTGCAGGCCGGCTTAAGTTTTAATAATGCCATATTCCTACTCCTGTTTTATCTATGATTCCCCGGCGTTAGATGCCGTCTGCCGGCGTCCGCCGCCATACTGCTTATCAGATAAAGGTCACCGCGGTCATCCCGGCGCAGACCTTTTGAAACGCGTCTTTTCCCACTATCCTTTGTAATGCCGGCATAAGGTTAGGGTTTGCCGCCCCTGCAGGTTCTCATTCACCTGCCGGTTCTGCTGATCCTGCCTGAAATTCTGTCTTTGAATACTCATATCATTTTATCCCCCTTTATAAATCATCGGATTCGCGTTCCGTGTCTTGTAAACCCCCTTTAGATCCCGTCAAATATCCCCTCTCCCGCGTAGATCATATCCGCGTGGACGAACGCATAGGGCGTGGCCTGATATACGTAATAATTGAGCCAGTTCGTATAAAGCGCGTTCGCGTGCCCCCGCCACTGCAGCAGCGGCTTCTTTGTCGGATCATCATCGGGGTAATAATTCTTCGGAAGCGCAATGTCAAAGCCCTTTGCCTTATCCCGCTTATATTCTTTATCCAACGTCAGGCGGTCATACTCGGGATGTCCCATGACGAAGATCTGGTGCCCGTCCTTCGACATGCAGAGCAGCACCCCCACCTCTTTGGAATCCGCCAGCGTCATCAGACGCTCGTCCTTTCTGATATCCTCACTCGCAACGTCGGTATTCCTCGAATGCGGCGCCAGAAAATAATCATCAAATCCGCGCACGAGCGGCACCCTTCTGTGCTTTACCTTATGTCCGAAGACACCGAACACCTTCTCGGGCAGGACGCGCTTTTTTATCCCGTAATGATGGTATAGCCCTGCCTGCGCACCCCAGCAAAGATGCAGCGTCGACGTCACGTGCTCCTTTGTCCAGTCCATGATCCCGCAGATCTCTTCCCAGTAATCCACCTCTTCGAATTCGAGCATCTCTACCGGCGCGCCCGTGATGATCATGCCGTCAAAATTACGGCTTTTGATCCCCTCAAACGTCTCGTAAAACTGATTCAGATGACTTTTTGCCGTGTTCTTCGACTCATGGCTTGCCGTCGAAATGAACGTGATATTGACCTGCAGCGGCGTATTGGAAAGCATCCGCAGGATCTGCAGCTCCGTATCCTCTTTTAACGGCATCAGGTTCACGATCCCGATCTCAAGCGGACGGATATCCTGATGCATCGCACGGTTCTCGTCCATAACAAAGATGTTTTCTTTTTCTAAGATACTGCGCACCGGCAGATCATTTTGTGTCCGTAATGGCATGACTTTCTCCTCTGTAGGCGTATGCTTTTATCTGACTCGTCTCAATCATGGATTTCAGTTCGTCCTCGCTGATGACCGGGACGCCCAGGGCGTTTGCTTTATCAAGCTTGCTTCCGGCCGCCTCCCCGGCTAAAAGATAATCGGTCTTCTTTGAAACGGAGCCCGTCACCTTGCCGCCGTTGGCCTCGATCAGCGCCTTCGCCTCGTTCCTTCCCATCGAGGGAAGCGTCCCCGTGATCACAAACGTTTTCCCTTCCAATGCCGTGCCCAAAAGCGCGGTCTTCGACTGTGTCATATTGACGCCGCTTTCGCGCAGGCGTTCGATCAGTCGGCGGTTCTCCTCCTCGGTAAAAAACATCCGGATACATCTCGCAGACACCTCGCCGATGTCACCGACGCACATCAGCTGCTCTTCGTTTGCTTCCATCAGCGCATCCATGCTTCCGAAGTGATGAAGCAGCGCTTTTGCCGCGCTCTTTCCGACATTTAAAATACCAAGTCCCGTCAAAAGCTTTTCCGCCTCATTCTGCTTTGACGCCTCGATCGCCGCCAAAAGCTTGTCGGTATTTTTCTCTTTCCCGATGATGCCTGCCGCGATCAGCGCGTCCCGATGTTCGGCAAGATGATAAATATCCGCAATATCGTTTAAATATCCATCGTTGACCAATGTCTCAACGTAGACAGCGCCAAACCCCTTGATATCCATTGCCTCGCGGCTTACGAAATAAATGATATTGCGCACCAGCTGCGCCGGACAGGAGGAATTCGTGCAGCGGATGTCCGCCGTATTCTCTTCCCGCGCCACTTTTGCACCGCAGACCGGACAGGTGTCGGGAATGCGGAAGGTCACAACGCCTTCGGGGCGCTTTTCGTGGTTCACTTTGCGGATCTTCGGAATGATCTCGCCTGATTTGTATACCAGGATCGTATCGCCGATTCCGATGTCAAGCTCGTTGATAAAATCCTGGTTGTGCAGCGTTGCCCTTGAAACGCTCGTTCCGCAAAGACGGATCGGCGTAAACACCGCCGTCGGATTGATCCGTCCGGTACGGCCGACGGTCAGTTCGATATCCAAAAGCGTCGTTTCTTTTTCCTCCGGCGGGTATTTGTAGGCGATCGCCCAGCGCGGCGTTTTGGCCGTTGCTCCCAAAAGCTCGCGGTCACTGTAGCGGTTCAGCTTCACCACCGCCCCGTCGATGTCATAGGACAGATTCCCGCGGCCGGCACCGATCGCCTCGATCGCGTCCCACACCTCTTCGGCCGTTTTGCAGACGCGGTAATCGTCGATCACCGTCACCCCCTGCGACTTTAAGTATTCATAGCATTCGGTATGGGTCGTAAACTCCCGCCCTCGCACATCCTGCAGATTAAAGATAAAAAGCGACAGCGGCCTCTCTTTTAAGATCGCCGGATCAAGCTGCCGAAGCGTTCCCGCCGCACAGTTTCTCGGATTGGCAAAAACCTTTTTCCCAAGCAGCTCCTGTCTGGCGTTTGCCGCGTCAAAATCCGCGTTCTTCATATAAACCTCGCCGCGGATCTCCAGATACTCCGGCGCGTCGGAAAGGGTAACAACGACATCTCGGATCTCCCGGGCGTTCGCCGTGACATCCTCGCCGAATTCGATCCCGTCGCCCCGCGTTTCCGCCATCACAAGGCGGCCGTTCTCGTAACGGAGGCTCATCGAAAGACCGTCGATCTTATACTCGACGACGAACTCCGGATCATCTAACTTTTGGCGCATTTCCTCAACAAAACGGTCGACATCGTCCTTTGAAAATACATCCTGCAGCGAAAGCATCGGCACATTATGCCGCACAAGCACCCCCGCTTCGCGCTTCGCCTTTCCGCCGACATGCTTCGTCGGGGAGGACGCGCGCGCAAGCTGCGGATAGTCAGCCTCCAGCTTTTTTAAGCGCTGCATCAGCATATCGTACTCGTAATCCGAGATCTCCGGTGCGTCATCGTTATAATAGCGGTCACTGTGGTATTCGAGCTTTGCGATCAGCTCGTCCATTTCCTCCCGCACCGCTTTTATCGGCGTTGATCCTTCTTTCATCTTACCGTTTCCCCTTTTTTACACTTCCGCTTTGCGCGGATATCCGTTCCTGTGGCTGTGGCCTTATTGCCGCATAGAGCCTTTCCCACTCCTCTTTTGTCGCATCGCGGAAGGCTCCTTCTTCGATCCCGTCGAGGAGAAAATGCATGATCCGTGTCCGTTTCAGATCTGTCACATGCGCCCCAAGCTCACCGCACATCCGGCGGATCTGCCGGTTCAGCCCCTGCGTCAGGATGATCGAAAACGAGTGCGCATCGCGCCTTTTCACCTCGCATTTTCTTGTCTTCACCTTAAGCTCCGAAAGATATATCCCCTCCGACATCCGCCTGAGGAAGTCATCCGTAACCTCCTCCCTTATGCGCACCTCGTATTCTTTTTCGTGGTAATTGCGGGCACGCATAATGGCGTTCACCAGCTCTCCCTGATTAGTCAGAAGAAGCAGGCCTCTGGAAGCCTTATCCAGCCGTCCGACCGGAAACACACGCTTCGGATATTGCAGAAAATCCGTCAGATTGTTTTTCTCCCTGCGTTCATCCGTCACAACGATCCCGGCCGGCTTGTGAAAAAGCAGCAGGATCTTCTCCTCTTCGGCTGTCACCTTTTTCCCGCAGAACGTGATCTCCTGGGAAGGAAGGATGCGCTGGCCGACGGATGCTTTCACGCCATCCACACAGACATCTCCCGCTTCGATCCGCCGGTCGGCTTCACGGCGCGAGCAAACGCCTGCCTCGGAAAGATATTTATTTAACCGAACGGTCTGTTCTGCCACATTCACTCCTCACATAACGAAACTGCCCCGAAACATATGTATCCCGGGGCAGCTTCCTTCGTTCCCTGTTCTTACTTGACGAGGTTCGTCTTCATATAGCCGGTCTTGCCGTCATACTTCACCTCAGTCCAGCCGTTCGTATAAACCTTGATGATCTCTACCTTGCTGCCCTGATAAGCAACGGCGACCTTCTTCGCGTCATCCTTCGGCTCCAGACGGATGTTCACGCTGTCGGACATCGTTACGCTGTCGCCCTTTTTGAGAGAAGCATTCATATCCTCTGCCGCTTGCGGCCGGTCGTTACTGTCTGCCTCTTCGGTATTCGCTTCGGCGGCATCCGTTCCTTCCGTATCCGCCTCCCGCGCATCATCCTCCTGCGCGTCTGCCGTATCATCCGCTGCCGCTTCCGAAGCGTCCGCGTTCACCGCTTCGAGGTACTCAGTCTTGATGTAGCCGCGCGAACCGTTGAAATCCACTTCGCTCCAATCGCCGTCCTCGCTGTATTTGGAAAGCTCCGTGCCTTCCGCCACCTGCCCTAAAGAGCTCGCCGAACGGGAAGCGCTTTCTCTCACATTGACCTTGGCCGTTACGCGAACCATCGACTTGTTCGCCTCCTCCCCGGCCGCCTTCTGCCCGGCCTGCGCTGCCTCGGCTGCCGCTGCAGCTTGTGCTTCTTCGGCCGCCTTTGCTTCCGCGAGCGCTGCCTCATAGCCTGCCGCCCATTGGGAAATGGCTTCTCTTATGCTTGTGGTAAAAAACGCGTTGTACGTCGCGTCCGAAAGCATCCGCTCCTCATGCTCCGCCTGCACCTTGGACTGTAACTCGGCAACATCCGGCTGCCCCTCAAAGACAGCGATCAGAGACGTAACGGCAGGATCCACCTCAAGATCGCCGTTCTGCAGGTTGAAAAGAGAGTATGCATTATTGATATGATATCCGTTCTCCCCCTTCTCTACGTAGAAGAAATCGAGTCCCGGCGCATTCTCTTCCAATGCGTTATACTTGATGCCGACCTTCGCGGAAACCAGAAGCGAGCCCTTTTCGGAACCGTCCTTCGTGTAAAGCTCCTCGATCGTATGGGAATCAATGTACTGCGACATCATCTCGATGTAGCTTAACTCGCGCTCTGAGAACGGGCTGGCCACACTCTCCAGCGTCTCCCTGTCGTTATTATCATACGCGGTATAATACGTATTCAAAAGCTCTGTCAGCTCTTCGTTCGACGTCGCGTCGTTGTAAGACCCGTACGCGCCCGCCATCGGATTCAGCTTCGATGAGGTCGCCACCGTGATCATCGCCGCCAAAAGAAGCACCACAACGGCAGCCGCAACATAACGCCGGTATTCATGGAAAAACTTTTGTGCGGTTGTAAAAAAGTCATTCATATGTCAATCTCCTGATCATTATTAGTCGTTTGGCAGTATTTTCTCACAAAACAGCCTGAACTGCAATCCTTATCTTTCACAATTACAGGAAAATAATCCGGCGGAATATGTGGCAAAATGCAAAAAAGCGGGAGACAGGAGAATGAATCGGACATTGACAATATGGGGGCTTTGGGTGTATGACAATTTTGCGAAAGCAAAAGAAATGATTATTGGCCCTTCCGTATCAGGGCAAACGAAAACCCCAAGGACACCACCCTCGGGGTTTTCTTATTTCATGTGGACGACTGGATTCGAACCAGCGGTCTTCAGAGTCGGAGTCTGATGCGTTATCCAGCTACGCTACGCCCACAAGCAAAAGATATTCTAACCGTTTTCACCGGAACTGTCAATGTGCAAATGAAGGAATTATACGCGATCGTTTTTCCCAGTCACCCCCATCCACCCGCGGCATTTTCCGCGCAAGACCGGTATTTCCCAAGTCCGGGCGCCCCTTTTATGTATGATTCCAGTGCAAAAAGCCTGTTCACACCTGCGCTT
>JAFSYD010000031.1 GCA_017443685.1 Lachnospiraceae bacterium
GATGATCTGGCGGTTTGCCGGCGCGCCGGAGGTGACGCGGGCAGTGCTTGCATATATTGTACTGGCACCGGCGTATTATGCCGTGATGTATCTGGTCAATGATATGTATTATAAAGCCGGCGGCAGCGGAGTTTATCTGCCGCGCAGTTATTATATCGCAACCTATGTAATGAATTTCTTCTGCTGCGTCGGAATTCGGCTGTCATATCGGTTTCTGCGGAGTGCGCTGCATTCGTTCCATGTATTCCGGGACACGGATGCCGTTCGTGTGATGGTTGTTGGAGGCGGCTCGGCGGGGCGTGCGATCATTCGGGAGCTTTCGATGTCAAATAATGTTGATGGAATGGCAGTCTGCATTATTGACGATAACTCGGCAAAATGGAAAGCGATTTTGGAGGGTGTGCCGATCGTGGGCGGTCGATATGATATCCCGGAAGCGGTTATCAAGTACAATGTCGATCAGATCATTTTTGCAATCCCTGCGATCGATGCGGAATCCCGGCGTGAGATTCTGCATATCTGTACCGAAACAGGCAAAAAGGTTAAAACGCTTCCCGCGATCTACCAGCTCATCAATGAAGAGGTCAGCGTATCCCGGTTAAAGGATGTGGAGATCATCGATCTGCTGGGACGTGATGAGATCAAGGTCAATAACGACGAGATCATGGAAGCGATCTCAGGCAGGATCGTTATGGTAACGGGCGGCGGCGGCTCGATCGGTTCAGAGCTTTGCCGACAGATTGCCGCGGCAGGACCGAAGCAGCTAATCATTTTTGACATCTATGAGAATAACGCGTATGCGATCCAGCAGGAGCTGGAACGGAAGTTCCCCGATCTTTCCCTTGTGGTGCTGATCGGCTCGGTTCGCAATACCAACCGCGTGAATTATATTCTGTCTGCCTATCGTCCGGAGATCGTGTATCATGCGGCAGCGCATAAGCATGTGCCGCTGATGGAGGATTCGCCGAATGAGGCGATCAAGAACAACGTGATGGGGACCTATAAAATGGCGTGTGCCGCTGCGGAAGGCGGCGTGAAAAGGTTCCTTCTGATATCGACGGACAAGGCTGTGAATCCGACGAACATTATGGGAGCAAGCAAACGCCTTTGTGAAATGGTAGTACAGATGATGAACCGGCGCTATCCGGATACGGATTTTATGGCGGTGCGATTCGGCAATGTCCTCGGTTCGAACGGCAGTGTGATCCCGCTCTTTAAAGAACAGATCAAAAACGGCGGTCCGGTAACGGTAACGGACAAGAATATCATCCGGTATTTTATGACGATACCGGAGGCAGTGGCACTTGTCCTGCAGGCGAGCTACTACGCGAAGGGCGGCGAGATCTTCGTTCTCGATATGGGTGAACCGGTGCGCATTGACGATATGGCGCGGAACCTGATCCGATTATCCGGACTGAAGCCGGATGTGGATATTAAAATTGTATACACAGGACTTCGGCCGGGTGAAAAACTATTTGAAGAGCTTCTGATGGATGAGGAAGGTATGACGGAAACGGCGAACAAGCTCATTTATATCGGCAAGCCGATCGAGATGGATGACGAGAAATTCGCTGAAGATCTTCGGCGACTGGATAAGGCGAGCAAGTCCGAGTCGACAGAAATTAAGGATATTGTGGCGGAGATCGTTCCGACCTACCACCGGAGGGGTGCATGACTTTTTCCATGTGTATGATCGTTAAAAATGAGGAAGAGGTGCTGGAACGCTGTCTGACTTCTTTTGCGCCTCTTTTTGATGAGATCATCGTTGTCGATACGGGCTCGTCGGATGCGACGAAGGAGATCGCGGCGCGGTATACCGACAGGATCTATGACTTTGCCTGGGTCGATGATTTCGCGGCGGCGAGGAATTTCGCTTTTTCCAAAGCGACGATGGATTACATCTACAGCTGCGATGCGGACGAGGTGCTGGATGCGGAGAATTACGCCGCGTTTGCCGCGTTAAAGGAGGCGCTTCTGCCCGAGATCGAGATCGTGCAGATGCATTATAAGGAGACGTCGACGACCGTGCTGAACGCGAAAAGCGAATACCGCGCGAAGCTTTTCAAACGGCTTCGGACGTTCATCTGGCAGGATCCGGTGCATGAGAGCATCCGCACGGAGCCGGTCGTATTTGACAGCGACATTACGATCCTTCATTGTCCTTCCGGTGCGCACCACCGGCGGGATTTTGCCATATTTTTAAAGGCGTTTGAGAAGGGCAGCCGTTTTACGAAGAATCTGTATCATACCTACGTAAGCGAGCTGTATAAATGCGGAAGCGAAGAGGATTTTGCACGGGCGATCCCCGTATTTACCGACCGGATGGAGATGGAGCTTTCCGCGGACGCATATTCCGAGAGTGCCTGTGTGCTGGCGCACGCCTATCGCGTCAAAGGCGAGACGGCGGCGTTTTTTGACTATGCGCTGAAGATCACCGCAGGGGGCGGCTGTTCGGAGATGTGTTGCGAGCTCGGAGAATACTATCTTTCGACCGGGCAATATGCGGATGCCGTTTTCTGGCTGTCGCACGCCGTCTACGGAACGCAGCCGGTGGTGGATATCCATGCGTCGGGGGATAAGGCATTTTCCCTGTTGTCCGAGGCGTATGCCGGACTTGGGGATGATAATATGGCAGCGGCTTACCGTGATGAAGCGGAAAGGTGGGAGCTGCCGGAGGAACTGTAAGGAACGGTTTTGAACCATAAAAAGAAGGGAGAAAACTATGAACTACGAGGCAGAGTATCAAAAGAAGCTGACAAGCGCCGATGAGGCGGTGAAGGTGGTAAAAAGCGGCGACTGGGTGGATTACGGCTGGTGCGTCGGCACGGCGGAGGAGCTGGATATCGCGCTTGCGAAGCGGACGGACGAGCTTAGTGATGTAAAAGTGCGCGGAGGCATTCTGTTCCATGAGCCGGCGATCTTCGCAAGAGAGGATGCGGGGGAGCATTTCTGCTGGAACTCCTGGCATATGAGTGGCGTGGAGCGAAAGCTTGTGGGAAAAGGCGTAGGCTACTATAACCCGCTGCGTTATTCGGAGCTGCCGCGCTGGTACCGTGAGAACACCGGTCCGGTGGATGTGGCGATGTTCCAGGTAGCGCCGATGGATAAGCACGGATATTTTAACTTCGGACCGAGCGCGTCCCATATGATGGCAATGTGCGAGCAGGCAAAATATATCATCGTTGAGGTCAACGAGAATATGCCGCGCTGCCTGGGCGGCTGGGAATCGGAGATCCATATTTCACAGGTGGACGCGATCGTGGAAGGGGCGAACAAGCCGCTGGGCGAATTGGGAGCCGGCGGAGCGCCGACCGATGTGGACAGGGCGGTAGCCGAGCTTGTGGTAAAAGAGATCCCGGACGGCGCCTGCCTGCAGCTTGGGATCGGCGGAATGCCGAATACGATCGGCGCGATGATCGCCGAGTCCGATCTTAAGGACCTGGGCGTCCATACCGAGATGTATGTGGACGCGTTTGTGGATATTGCAAAAGCAGGCAAGATCACCGGCGCGAGAAAGAGCATCGACCGCGGCAGACAGGCGTACGCATTCGGCGCGGGTACGAAGAAAATGTATGACTACATCGATGACAACCCGGCGCTGATGAGCGTTCCGGTAGACTATACGAACGACGCACGGACGATCGCGAAGATCGACAATTTCATTTCGATCAACAATGCGGTGGATGTTGACCTTTACGGACAGGTCAACGCGGAGTCGGCCGGCACGAAGCAGATCTCCGGCGCGGGCGGACAGATGGATTTCGTTATGGGCGCGTATCTGTCGAAGGGCGGCAAGAGCTTTATCTGCTTATCGTCTACCTTCAAGAGCAAGGACGGCACCTTAAACAGCCGGATCCGTCCGACGCTGGCGAACGGTTCTACGGTTACGGATACCCGTCCGCAGGTGATGTATATCGTGACCGAATACGGACTTGTGAACCTGAAGGGTACTTCGACCTGGCAGCGGGCAGAGAAGCTGATCTCGGTCGCGCATCCGGATTTCCGGGATGAGCTGGCAAAAGAGGCGGAGAAGATGGGAATCTGGCGCGCGTCCAACAAACGCTGACGGACAGGTTCATAACGCGGGGCTTTTGTCAGCGCCGCAATGAGGTGAAAAAGAATGACACAATTTGACAAACGCAACATCACGATGATGATGGATCTCTATGAGATGACCATGGCCAACGGCTACTTTTCCGAAGGCGGCACGGACGCGACCGTGACCTTTGACGTATTTTACCGGAGGAATCCCGACAACGGCGGTTTTGCGATCTTCGCGGGACTGGAGCAGATCGTGGAGTACATTGAGAACCTCCACTTTGAGGAAGAGGACATCGCGTATTTTAGGAGTCTGAATCTGTTCCGCGAGGATTTCCTTGAATACCTGCGGGATTATACCTTCCATGGGGATATCTGGGCGCTTCGGGAAGGCACCGTGATGTATCCGAACGAGCCGATCATGACGGTGACGGCGCCGCTCATTGACGCGCAATTGATCGAGACGGCGGTGCTCGCGCAGATCAATCATCAGTCGCTCATCGCCACGAAAACGCAGCGCATCGTCCGTTCGGCAAAGGGTCGGGCGGTATCGGATTTCGGCGCGAGACGGGCGCACAATATGGACGCGGCGGTGTACGGCGCAAGGGCGGCGTACATCGGCGGAGCAGTCGGGACGGCAACCGTGCTGGCGGGCAAACAGTTCGACATACCGGTCAGCGGCACGATGGCGCACAGCTGGGTGATGTATTTCGACGATGAATATACCGCGTTTAAAAAGTACGCCGAAAAATACCCTGACGCGACCGTGCTCCTTGTGGATACCTACGATGTCCTGCACTCGGGCGTGCCGAACGCGATCAAGGTGGCCGAGGAGGTTTTACATCCGATGGGCAAGCGCTTAAAGGGCGTCCGCCTCGATTCGGGTGACCTTGCGTATCTGTCAAAAAAGGTCAGAAAACAGCTGGACGAAGCGGGGCTTACCGACTGTAAGATCATCGCTTCGAACAGCCTGGATGAATACACGATCTCATCCATTTTGCACCAGGAAGGAAAGATCGATTCCTTCGGCGTCGGCGAGCGGCTGATCACGGCGCAGTCCGATCCGGTTTTCGGCGCGGTATATAAGATTGTCGAGGTGGAGCGTGATGGACAGGTGATTCCGAAGATCAAGGTTTCCGAGACCGTGGAAAAGATCACGAACCCCGGCAAGAAGAAGCTCTACCGCGTATATGACGAGAGCAACAAGGCGATCGCCGATCTGATCACGAAGGCGGATGAGGTTCCGGATATGAGCAAGCCGTTCCGGTACGTGGATCCGAAGAAGCCGTGGAAGAACCGCTTTTTTACCGGCTGTACGGTAAAGGAACTGCAGATCCCGGTCATAAAGGACGGCAAATGCGTCTGTGATCTTCCGAAGATCTCCGAGATCCGCGATTACGTACACGATCAGCTGGAAAATGAGATCTGGCAGGAGGAGCAGCGGCGCGAGAATCCGCATACGCATTACCTTGACATGAGCCCGGATTATTATGAGCTTAAGATGAGTCTTTTGGATGAGCGGCGGGGCAGCGAGTAACAGCAGTTAGATGGACTATAATTTGCGGAGATTTGGGGTATGGAAGCATTAAAAAAGCTGCGCCTGCACGTAACGTTCGGCGCATTGGCAACGATTTTGATGGGCGTGCTGTTTCTGGTCTGGGCAGACAGTATTGTGAAGGCATTTGCCTGGGTCATCGGCGTGATCCTGGTAGTGATCGGCGTCACGCAGTTTTTGGGCAAGCTGTTCGGCGATACGGGACGGTCGAGCGGGATGCTCATCGGAGGGCTCATAGCCGTGATCGGCGTGTGGGTGATCCTGCATCAGGAGACGGCGGCGGGCATCGTTCCGATGCTGATCGGCGTGGTGCTTGTGGTGCACGGGCTGCAGGGGATATCCCTTGCGTTTTCGGGGCGGACGGTGAAGATGCCGCACTGGTGGGTCGGACTTATCATCGGGATTCTGGATATTGTCTTAGGCTGTGTCTGCATCGTGTGCGCATTCCGGCTGGTAACGCTGGCGCTGCAGGTCATGGGCGTTATGATGATCTATGACGGGATCGCGTCCTGCCTTCTGGTGCATCGTGTGAACCGCGCGGAAAAGGATATCATCGACTCCCGGATCATCAGCGAGACGACGGACGACATATGAAGAAGGGCAACCGCCCGGGCGACTGAGCGGTTATGAAAAAGGGCAGCCGCGGATGGCAATGCGGTTATAAAGCGATGAAACAATGCGTGAAATGGAATTTAAGCTGGAGCGAAAAGAGCTCCTGGATGAAGTAAAACCGGGCGTGCATTTTGACGTAAAGGAATACAAGATCGCGAATTCATACTATTACGTGATGGGGCGTTCCTACGCGATGTCCGCAAATTTTTCCGTGCTCGACCGCTTAAAAAGCGGGGAGGGGACGGTAAAGGAGATCAGCGACACGCCCAAAGGGTATTTTGTAACGATGGAGTTTGACGAATGACGAAAGCTGCGCGTGTATCCGAAGTCTGCCGCATCCTTGATGAGATGTACGGCACGGAAAAGATCATATATCTCGAGCATGAGAATACGTGGCAGCTGTTGTTTGCCACGATCTTAAGCGCACAGTGTACCGATGCCCGTGTGAATCTTGTCACACGGGATCTCTATCAAAAGTACACGTCTCTCGAAGACTTTGCGAACGCGGATCTTGCCGGGCTGGAGGAGGATATTCATTCGACCGGCTTTTACCATAACAAAGCGAAAAACATCATAGCATGCGCACGCCGCCTGCTTAATGATTTCGGCGGCGAGGTGCCGACGACGATCGAGGAGCTTACCTCCCTGCCCGGCGTCGGGAGGAAGACCGCGAACGTGATCCGCGGGAATGTATTCGAGGATCCGAGCATCGTGGTCGATACGCATGTGAAGCGCATCTCAAAGCGGCTCGGGCTGACAAAAAAGGACGATCCGACCGAGGTGGAATTCGAGCTGATGAAGGTGCTTCCGAAGGAGCACTGGATCCGGTACAACATGCAGATCATTACCTTAGGGCGCACGATCTGTCCGGCAAGAAAGCCGCACTGCGGCGAATGCCCGCTGTATGAGGTGTGCACAAGCAGGGGAAAGTTCTGAAACAGGGCATTTTTTTCTATTCTTTTATTGCATTTACGCTCCGTTTTCTCTATACTCAATGGGTATGAAATTTATGAGAGGAGTGTAATTGTATGTTTGCAGATTCATTATGGGCACTTCTGCCCCCGGTGATCGCCATAGCATTGGCGCTCATCACCAAAGAGGTGTATTCCTCACTCATGATCGGCATTATCGCCGGTGGACTCTTGTATGCGGAATTTAATCCGGTCGTGGCGTTAAATCACGTCTTTGTGGACGGCATGATCGGACAGGTCGCGGACGCATGGAATGTCGGTATCCTGATCTTTCTGGTCGTATTGGGAAGCGTTGTTATGCTGATGAACCGTGCGGGCGGATCGGCGGCGTTCGGGCGATGGGCGTCCGAACATGTGAAAACGAGGGTTGGCGCGCAGCTGGCGACGATCGCGCTTGGCGTATTGATCTTCATCGACGACTATTTTAACTGTCTGACGGTGGGCTCGGTTATGCGGCCGGTGACGGATAAGCACCGCATTTCCCGTGAGAAGCTCGCGTATCTGATCGATGCGACGGCGGCGCCGGTGTGCATCATAGCACCGATCTCGTCCTGGGCGGCGGCGGTAACGGGCTTCGTGGACGGCGCGAACGGGCTGGCACTCTTTATCCGTGCGATCCCGTACAACCTGTACGCGTTTTTGACCTTTGCGATGATGCTGATGCTGGCGATCGGCGACTTTGATTACGGAGCGATGAAAAAGGCGGAAGAAGAGCACCTGATGAAGGATCCGCCGGATAAGACGATGAAGCATTCGTCGCTGACCGGCGCGGAGGATCAGCCGAATCCGCCGGTATCCGCGAAGGGAAAGGTGATCCATCTGGTGCTGCCGATCGTTTCGCTGATCGTCTGCTGTGTCATCGGGATGATCTATACGGGCGGATTTTTCGACGGAGAATCCTTCGTAGATGCCTTTGCTAACGCGGATGCATCGGTAGGTCTGGTGCTTGGATCGATGGTGGCGCTTTTCATCACGATCGTCTTTTACCTGGCAACGCGGGTGCTTACGTTTGAAGAATGCATGAACGCGGTTCCGGAAGGCTTTAAGAGTATGGTGCCCGCGATCCTGATCCTGACACTGGCGTGGACGTTAAAAAGTATGACGGACTCCCTCGGCGCGGCAGGGTATGTTGCCGGACTGGTGGAAAGCTTCGCGGAGAACGGAATGATCATGGGCTTTTTGCCGGCGTTCGTTTTTGTGATCGGTGCGTTCCTTGCGTTCGCGACGGGAACCTCATGGGGAACCTTCGGGCTTTTGATCCCGATCGTTGTCAGCGCGTTTCACAGTGACGTGAACAACGAGCTGATGATCATCGCGATCTCGGCCTGCATGGCAGGCGCCGTCTGCGGCGACCACTGCTCGCCGATCTCGGACACGACGATCATGGCGTCCGCCGGCGGACAGTGCGAGCACATCCGCCACGTATCGACCCAGCTGCCCTACGCATTGACGGTTGCGGCGGTCTCCTTCGTGGGATATATCGTGGCAGGCTTCGCCAGAAGCTGGCTTATTACCCTCCCGGTCGGTATTGTGATGATGGTTGCTACGCTGCTTTGTATTAAGAAGATGACGGCGAAGGAGCACGCGTGAGATTGCGTTTGTGTATACGAATGATCGAGTGCAAAGTGAAATCATATGGAAATAAAAGCAAAAGACCGTGCCGCGTGCAGCGTGCACCTGTCAGACGATGAAAAAGATATTGTGATCATCGATCAGCGGGCGCTTCCGAATGAGGAGGTGTATTTGCGGATCCGTGACCACAAGGAAATGTACCGGGCCATCGCGACGCTGGCCGTACGGGGTGCTCCGGCGATCGGGATTTTTGCCGGATACTGCGTCTATGTGTTAAGCGTCCATTTTGACACGGATGATCCGGGGAAGCTTTGCGCGTATTTGAAGGAGCAGGGCGATTACCTGATCTTTGCGAGACCGACCGCGGTCAATCTCGGCTGGGCCATTAAGCGGATGCTTGCCGCAGCGGACCGGGCAGACGGAACTGATGTTAACCGGCTGCGGGCACGGTTAAAAGACGAAGCTGTCGCGATCCACGATGAAGATATCGCCATGTGCCGCCGGATCGCGGAATACGGCCTCTCTCTGATCAGACCGGGGGATGGGATCCTGACGCACTGCAACGCCGGGCCACTTGCTACCTCGCGGTACGGCACGGCGCTCGGGCCGATCCTGCTTGGAAAGGAGAGGGGGATCGATCTTAAGGTATATGCTGATGAGACAAGACCGCTGCTGCAGGGGGCAAGGCTCACGTCCTACGAGCTTTTGCGCGCCGGTGTAGATGTGACTTTGATCTGTGACAATATGGCCTCCCTTGTGATGCGTAACGGCTGGGTGCAGGCGTGCTTTGTCGGATGCGACCGCATTGCCGCGAACGGCGATTTTGCCAACAAGATCGGGACCTGTGGTGTTGCCATCCTGGCAAAGCATTATGGGATCCCGTTTTATACCTTAGGTCCCGTTTCGACGATCGATATGGATTGCCCGACGGGCGAAGAGATCGCGATCGAGCTGCGGGATGGGGATGAGATCAGAAAGATGTGGTATGAAAAGCCGATGGCGCCCGCCGGCGTGGCTTGCTACAATCCCGCATTTGATGTGACGGATCATGAGCTTGTTACAGCCATTGTGACGGATCGCGGCATTGTTTATCCGCCGTTTGATAAGGGGCTGAAGGAGTTGTTTGAAAATGGAAAGGACCAAGATCGTTCATTTTTTTAAAAGACTCTATGAAACGGGGGACATTACCTTATACGAGGGGAATTTTTCCGCGCGTCTGGAAGATCATTTCCTGATCACGCCGTCACAGCAGAGCAAGGAAACGTTAACGGAAGATATGCTCGTGGAGATTGACGCAAAGGGGAATGTCCTTTATGACAACGGGTATGTGCCGTCCTCCGAATACCGGATGCATCTGGCGCTTTATTCGCTGCGAGAGGATGTCCGGGCGATCGTCCATACCCACAGTGTTTTTGCGACGGCGTTCGCGCTGAAAAGTGTGCCGGTCACAGGTGAGCTGGCAGAGCTTTCTTTGTTTTTCGGCGGAGAGATCCCGTGCTGTTCCTATGGCAAGCCCGGAACGGAAGCTGTGTACGCGGACTTTGAACGGTATTTTGTCCGTGAGAAAAGGGATGTGGTGCTTCTGGCAAAGCATGGGCTGGTTGCCGCCGGCAGCTGCGCGGAGGAGGCGTTTGCAAGGGCGCAGACCGCGGAGAAGATCGCGAAGATCACATTATTGTCACAATTAGTTGGATAATACAGCCCCTTTTTAAATTATCCTTATCCTATTCTATTTCTTTCAACAGCTTCTCGATCGTCGCCAGCCGGACGCATACGGTAAAGATGTTCGTCGCCTGCTCTAATGCCTCGAGGGTCGGGAACGAGGGGGCGATGCGGATCATCGAGTCGTGCGGATCCTTGTGGTAGGGGAACGGCGCGCCCGCGTCGGTCATTACGACACCCGCGCCCTTTGCGAGCTCGACGATACGCCTGGCGCATCCGTCCTGCGCCTCAAAGGTGATGAAGTATCCGCCGCGCGGGGATTCCCAGGTGCCCGCATCCCGTCCTTTTAAGTCGCGGTCCAGGATCGAAAGCACCATCTCGAACTTCGGCCGCAGGATCTCGGCGTGCTTTTTCATATGTTCAAGCACCGCTTCCTTGTCCTTGAAGAACTTCGCGTGGCGCAGCATATTGACCTTGTCATAGCCGATGGTCTGTACGGTCATCGTCTGCTTCATCTCAAACACATTTGCTTCCGAAGATACGAAGGCCGCCAGGCCGCCGCCCGAGAATGTGATCTTCGAGGTGGATACGAATTCGAATACCATATCCGGATTACCGGCCTTCGCCGCAAGCTCTAAAATGTTCGGGATCTCGATCGTTTCATACAGATAATGCACCGAATAGGCGTTGTCCCAGAAGATGCGGAAATCCTTGGCCTTGGGCTTTAAGCTGGCAAAACGTTCGATCGTCTCATCGGAATACACGATGCCCTGCGGGTTCGTGAACTTCGGCACGCACCAGATGCCCTTGATCGAATCATCGGTGCTGACCATCTTCTCGATCATATCCATGTCCGGCCCGTCGTGGTGCATGGGGACGTTTATCATATCGATCCCGAAATGCTCGGTGATCGCAAAATGCCGGTCATAGCCGGGTACCGGGCATAAGAACCGTACCTGCGGCAGCTTGCACCAGGGTTTGCATCCGGCAAAGCCGACGAGCATCCCGCGCACCACCGTATCGAACATCACGTTCAGGCTCGAGCTTCCTAAGACAATGACCTGCGAAGGCCGTGCGTCCACAAGATCCGCCATCAGCTCCTTTGCTTCCGGAAGGCCGTCCAGGACGCCGTAATTCCTTACGTCGACGCCGTGGGAGAGCTTCATTATGCTTCTGCCGTCCAGCATATCAAGAATGCCCATCGACAGGTCAAGCTGCTGCGCCGAGGGCTTTCCGCGAGACATATCCAGCGACAGCCCGCGCGCCTTGAAATCGTTATACGCCTGCGTAAGCGCGTCTTTTTCTTTTAACAGCTTCTTTTGTGACATCTCCCCGTAGGGCCTTAATTCTTTTGGCTGCTTTGCCTCTTTTGCCATTGTAGTTGCTCCCTTCCATTGTGATATCCTTATGACCCGAAAACGAAGGATCATTCCGCCTCGCTTCGGATCCGCTCGAGATGTTTTCTTATATTGGCTTCATGCCCCATTTCCGTCGGCACGTAAAATACGGAGCCGACCAGTTCGTCGGGCAGATACTGCTGCTTTACATAATGGTTCGGAAAATCGTGCGCGTATTTGTAGCCGATCCCGTGTCCTAACTTTGCCGAGCCGCCGTAATGCGCATCCTGTAAATGCGGCGGTACGGTCACGACGTCGGTATCCTTTACCGCTCTTGTCGCGGCAAAGATCGCTTCGCAGCAGGCGTTGCTCTTCGGCGCGCACGCCACGTAGATCGCCGCCTGTGACAGGATCAGCTGGCTTTCCGGCATCCCGACACGCTCGACCTCCGCCGCTGCCGACGCCGCAACGACCATTGCCATCGGATCGGCGTTGCCGACATCCTCCGAGGCGCAGATCATGATCCGTCTGGCGATGAACTTGACATCTTCCCCGGCGTAGAGCATCTTTGCGAGATAATACACTGCCGCGTCCGGATCGGAACCGCGCATGCTCTTGATAAATGCCGAGATCGTGTCGTAATGGTTATCGCCCTTTTTGTCATATTTGACAACGCGCTTCTGGATGCATTCGGATGCCACATCGATCGTGATATGGATCCGTCCGTCTGCTTCCGGTTCTGTGGTAAGCACCGCAAGCTCGATCGCGTTTAAGGCGCTCCTTGCGTCCCCGCCCGCCATGTCGGACAAAAAGTCTGCCGCCTCTTCGTCAATACAGGCGCCGAATGCCCCTAAGCCCTTGTCGCTGTCGGTAAGCGCCCGTGTGATAAGCGTCCGGATATCCGCGGCCGAAAGGGGCTTTAATTCAAAGATGATCGAACGCGAAAGCAGAGCGCCGTTGACCTCGAAATACGGGTTTTCCGTCGTTGCGCCGATCAGAATGATCGTCCCGTCCTCGACGAACGGCAGCAGATAGTCCTGCTGGCCTTTGTTAAAACGATGGATCTCATCGATAAAAAGGATGGTACGCTTTCCGTACATTCCCAGGGTATCCTTTGCCGTGGCAACGACCGTCTCCATGTCCTTTTTCCCGGCGACGGTGGCATTCAGTTGTGTGAAGCTGGCCTTCGTTGTATTGGCAATGACCTTCGCGAGCGTCGTTTTGCCGGTGCCCGGCGGCCCGTAAAAGATGACCGAGCCGAGCTTGTCTGCCTTGATCGCACGGTAAAGCATCTTATCTTTGCCGATGATGTGCGATTGTCCGACAACCTCGTCAAGCGTCGTCGGGCGAAGGCGTGAAGCAAGGGGCGACTCCTTTTCTTTTTCCTTTTCTTCCATATATTCAAAGAGGTTCATCGTATCCCCCGGACGGCATTTAACCGTTGCTTAAGCTTTTTATCCGCTCTGTCCGCACATCCTCGGCCTTTGCGATCATGATATAGCCGATATATCCCACACACAGGGAAGCGAACAGCGTGATGTAAAACTCGACCGGCGTATCGCCTGTGTCGATGAGATTCTCCAGCAGCAATCCGGAACCGTTATATAATATGTGCAGGAAGATCGTGACAAAAATGTTCCGCGTTTTCTCGTAGACCATTCCGAAGAACAAAGCCAGGAAAAACGCGTACGTCGACTGCAGCGGATTCATATGCATCGCTCCGAACAAAAGCGCCTGCGCAATGTTCGCCGTCCAGAACGGGAAAAACTTCCTTGCGTACTGGTAGGTGACGCCGCGGAAACAAAGCTCCTCCGCAAGCGGACCCGCGAATACGGCGTATACGATCGTCGAAACGGCATAGCCGTTCTCCCCGGTAAGTCCCGCGGCCTCCATGATCTCATAGTAATATGCGAGCCAGTCCGGGAACATATAGGAGAGCACGTCGATCAGATACATGCTCACGCTTTGTGCCGCGATCGCAAAAAGCAGGATCCCCGCGTATAAAAAGGCAGGATAGTACTTTAAGGAGTCGTCCGTTTTGACCTCGTCGTAGGCCGGCTTCATTTTCTTATACCAGAACGCGAAGAGTATGGTCGCGACCAGCGAATAAGCGACCGAAGCCCATGTCAGAAGGTCGGTGTCGGTCAGCGCTGTGGTTAGGTCCTGCATAAACGTGTTGTAGTCGGCTTCCTTCCGGTAGCCCGCGGCAAAATAGACGGCCCGAAGCTCCATGAAGAAAAACGACATGGCAAACTGCAGAGCCATGATGACTGCCGTCGGGAGTAAAAACCGATAGGAGCCTTTTCGTTCCTTTTCCGGCATCATTTTGTCATCTCCATCGAACGGTTCGTCGCCGCGCGGACGCCCTTCATGATCGCGTCACGGAAGCCCGCCTCTTCGAGCGCGCATACGCCCGCGATCGTCGTGCCGCCGGGGGAGCAGACAAGATCCTTTAACTTCCCCGGATGTTGCCCGGTATCGCGCACCATTTTCGCGGAGCCGAGGACGGTCTGTGAAGCAAACAGATACGCGTTGTTGCGCGCCATACCGGACCGTACCGCCTCGTCTGCCATTGCCTCGATCAGCATATAGATAAAAGCCGGGCCGCTGCCGGAAAGGCCGGTGATCAGGTCCATCATGCTCTCATCCACCACCTCGACCCTGCCGATCGCGGAGAAGATCGCTTTGACCTTCGCGATATCTTCTTCTTCCATATGGTCGTTCACGCAGAGTGCGGTCATCGACTCACCGACCATTGCCGGAGTATTCGGCATCGTGCGGACGATCTTGAGGCTGCCTGCCACCGCAAGTGTCGTGAACACTTCCTTGATGCTTGCGATCGTACGTCCCGCCGCAACGACCACAATGATCTGATCCGGCTCGATGACCTCGCGGATCTGATCGGCGACCCCGTTCAGATGCTGCGGCTTAACAACGATCGCGATGATGTCGCTGTTCTTCGCGAGGGCCGCGTTGTCGCAGGTGCCGGTCACGCCGAAAGCGGCTTCTTTTTCTTTTACAAGTGCCCCGGATGCCTCTGAAAAGATCATCTCCGACGGCTGATAGACGCCGGCGCTTTTGATGCCGCGAAGCAGTGCGCTTCCCATATTGCCGCAGCCGATCAGACCGAGTTTATATGTCCTTGACATTATAAGTAAGCCTCCTTATGTATTCTTCGTTTACAAATCGCTACCCATTATAACGTAAATAGGCATCCGATGCAAATAAACCTTGAAAGAATATTATGAATAAAATACAATGAACGACAGGAGATTTTTAAAAAAGGGAGAATTCATTTTGGCTTTTACACATCTTCACGTCCACACGCAATACAGCCTCTTAGACGGCTCGAATAAGATAAAGGAATACGTGGCAAAGGTAAAGGAAATGGGCATGACCGCGGCGGCGATCACCGACCATGGCGTGATGTACGGCATCATCGACTTTGACCGCGAATGCAAAAGCGCCGGGATCAATCCCGTCTTAGGCTGCGAGCTCTATGTCGCGCCGCATTCCCGTTTTGACCGGGAGGCCTCACACGGCGACGACCGTTATTATCATCTGATCCTGCTCGCGGAAAATGACAAAGGCTACGCGAACCTGATGAAGATCGTTTCGGTCGGTTTCGTGGACGGCTATTATTACAAGCCGCGCGTGGATTTTGAGACGCTTGAAAAGTACCACGAAGGGCTGATCTGCCTGTCCGCCTGCCTTGCCGGCGAGGTGCCACGGCTTTTGGACAGAGGGCTCTATGAGGATGCGAAGGAAGTCGCCTTAAAATACCGCGATCTCTTTGGGAAGGACAATTATTTTCTCGAATTGCAGGATCACGGGATCACGGCGCAGCAGAATGTGAACCAGCTGCTTCTTCGCATGTCAAAAGAGACCGGCATCCCGCTTGTAGCGACGAATGACTGTCATTATACGAATGCCGAAGATGCCGAGGCGCACGATGCGCTGCTTTGCATCCAGACCGGCAAAGTGCTGTCCGATGAGAACCGGATGCGTTACGAGGGCGGGCAGTATTACGTGAAATCCGAGGAGGAGATGCGCGCGCTTTTTCCCTATGCGGGTGAGGCGTGCGACAATACGCAAAAAATTGCCGACCGCTGTCATGTGACGATCGAATTCGGCGTGTCGAAGCTGCCGCATTACGATGTGCCGGAAGGGTATACGGCAAAGGAATATTTAAGGAAGCTTTGCAGCGACGGGATGGAGCGCCGTTACGGCGATGAGCGGGCGAAGTATATGGACCGGCTCGATTATGAGCTTTCGGTCATCGAGAAAATGGGCTACGTCGATTACTTTTTGATCGTCTGGGATTTTATCAACTATGCCAGGACAAACGGCATTCCGGTCGGCCCGGGACGGGGCAGCGCGGCCGGCAGCATCGTTTCGTATTCGATCGGGATCACCGACATCGATCCGATCAAATACGCGCTGATCTTCGAGCGCTTTTTAAACCCGGAGCGTGTTTCCATGCCGGATATCGACGTGGATTTCGATTATGTGCGGCGCGGTGAGGTCATAGATTACGTTGTGAAAAAATACGGCAAGGAGTGCGTGACGCAGATCGTGACCTTCGGCACCTTAAAGGCGAAGGGCGTCATCCGTGACGTCGGGCGAGTGCAGTCGTTCCCGTACAGCTTCGTGGACGCGATCGCGAAGGCGGTGCCTGATACCTTAGGCATCACGATCGACGACGCGCTTTCCATGAACCCGGAGCTTAAGGCACGCTACGAAAACGAGCCGGACGTCAAAAGCATCATCGATACCGCGCGCCAGCTCGAAGGGCTGCCGAGGCAGGCCGGCATGCACGCGGCGGGGGTCGTGATCGCCCAGCGGCCGATGGATGAATTTGTCCCGCTCGCGCGGTCAAAGGAAGGTCAGATCGTTACGCAGTTTACGATGACGACGATCGAGGAGCTGGGACTTTTGAAAATGGATTTCCTCGGCCTTCGGACGCTTACCGTTATCAATGACGCGAAGCGGATGGCCGAAGAGAACCATAACGTTACGATCGATTTTGACAGGATCGGCTACGATGATAAAAAGGTTTACGAGATGATCTCCGCGGGGAAGACGGCAGGCGTTTTCCAGCTCGAAAGTGCGGGGATGACCGCGTTTATGAAGGAGCTTGTGCCGCAGTCCTTAGAGGACATCATCGCCGGGATCTCGCTTTACCGACCGGGGCCGATGGATTCGATCCCGAACTTCATCCGCTGGAAAAATGATCCGGACAATATCATGTACGCGTGCCCGCAGTTAGAGCCCATCTTAAAGCCGACCTACGGCTGTATCGTCTATCAGGAGCAGGTCATGCAGATCGTGCGCGACCTTGCGGGCTACACGATGGGACAAAGTGACCTGGTGCGGCGCGCGATGTCGAAAAAGAAGATGTCGGTGATGCAGGAGGAGCGGAAGAAATTCGTTTACGGCGACGAAAAAGAGGGCATTAAAGGCGCGGTCAATAACGGGATCTTGGAGGAGGTCGCCAACCGGATCTTTGACGATATGATCAGCTTTGCCGCGTATGCGTTCAACAAGTCGCACGCTGCCAGCTACGCCTTTGTCGCATACCAGACCGCGTATTTAAAATGTTATTATCCGACCGAATTTATGGCGGCGCTGATGACCTCGGTAATGGACGACTCGAAGAAGGTCGCCATGTATATCAATGC
>JAFSYD010000335.1 GCA_017443685.1 Lachnospiraceae bacterium
ACATTCGCAATCCCGTGCGGCTTTCGCCCCACTTCTTGCTCATGTGGGAGCGGGTCACTAAGCCTTGTCCCCACCGCCAAGCAAGCTTGTCGTGGGAACAGGCTTTTGACCCTTGAATCATATAATTTTCTTAAAGATTTTACTCGCATAGGGGTATTATACCAAAAACATTATCCAACGACAAGAAAAAGCAGCACACTCGCTTGTGTGCCGCTTCATACCTCAAGGTTTCCGTAATACAGCTTACTTCACCACGGTGACATTCACCGCCTGCGGTCCCTTCTCTCCGTCAGTGACGTCATATTCTACCGTCGCGCCTTCCTCCAGCGTCTTGTAACCTTCCATAACAAGACCCGAGTAATGCACGAAGATGTCCTTTCCGTCTTCATCAGAGATAAATCCGTAACCTTTCTGGTTGTTGAACCACTTCACTTTACCCTTCATTTCAGCCTGCTCCTTACAATAAAATGAATTTGCCACTCTTTCAATAGTTCCTCAAAACAGCATAGAAGAACTTTAACATAACATCGAAAAAAAGTAAAGCATAAAGTGCCCAAAACCGCATAAAATAAGGCTTTTCACCCCTTTGAGGGGGGGATTTTCAAACGCATTCTCCACCCCTTTTCACCCCCTTTTACTCCCCACCCGCCCGCGGATGAAGGAAGCCACAATCGAGCAGGGCGATCACATCCCTCCCGCTGCCTTTTTCTCTATTCTCGGAACCCTGCCCGTCCGCATGAGGATCTTCGGACCACCCTGTTTCGCAACATAGTCCTCCGTAATGATGACCGTTCCGATATTCGGATCCTTCGGGATCTCATACATGATGTCGAGCATATACTCCTCGATCACGGAACGAAGCGCCCTTGCGCCCAGCTCCTTTTCCTTTGCCTTCTCGGCGATCAGCCGCAGAGCACCGTCCTCGAACTGCAGATCCACCTCATCGAACATCAGAAGCTTCCGGTACTGCTTCGTGATCGCGTTTCTCGGCTCTTTTAAGACCTTCACGAGCATATCCGTATCCAGCGCCTCCAGAGAAAAGATCACCGGCATCCGCCCGATAAACTCGGGGATCATACCGAACTTGCGGATATCCTCGGCTTCCACCCTGGCAAAAATATTTTTCTCGTTGTCGTACTTGTCCTTTAAGTCCGCGACAAATCCCATTGAGGACGACTTATTCAGCCTCTCCTTGATGATGTCGTCGAGCTCGGGAAACGCGCCGCCGCAAATGAATAAAATATTGCTCGTATCCACGAAAGTCATCGGCACCATCGCGCTCTTTGAAGACGCACCGACCGGCACCTCAACCTCGGCGCCCTCCAGCAGCTTTAACATTCCCTGCTGTACGGATTCGCCGCTGACATCCCGCTGATGCGCGTTGCGCTTCTTCGCAAGCTTGTCGATCTCATCGATGAAAATGATCCCCCGCTCCGCCCGGTCCACATCATTGTCCGCCGCGGCCAAAAGCTTGGATACCACGCTTTCGATATCGTCGCCGATATAGCCCGCCTCGGTCAGAGAGGTCGCATCCGTGATCGCAAGCGGCACATCCAAAAGTCTTGCTAACGTCCGCACCAGGTACGTCTTCCCGCAGCCGGTGGGCCCAATCATTAACATATTGGACTTTTCGATCTCTACGTCATCTTCCGGGATCAGAAGATTTTCGGTACTCGTCACCCGCTTGTAATGGTTATAAACCGCGACCGACATTACCTTTTTCGCGTATTCCTGTCCGACCACATATTCATCCAAAAGCGCCTTGATCTCGTGCGGCGGAGGAATATTTTTTATGTCGATGGCCGGGGGCTCGCGATCATCCTTCGGCGGCTTTTTCTTCTTGACCCGTGTCGGTCCCGCACCGAAGCCCGGGATCATATTCCCGATATCCGCTAAGTTGATCATACTGATATTCGGAAATCCCAGATGCTCGAGATCGATATTCTTAAGCCCGCTCTTGTCCTCACCGGCTGCAGAAGAACCTGCGGCATCGAGATTGCCGTCCGCCGAAGCACCGGCGCCTGTCGTAGCAGTACCGGCACTTTCCTTCGCACCTCCGGACGCATCCTTTCCTTTTGCCGCGTCATTCTGCCCGAAATCGGGCGTCAGCATACTGTGAAAGGTCGGCTGCGTGATCCCGAGGGTCCCTAACGAGTCGAACGTCTTTTGCATACAGTCGTGGCAGATGCAGATGCCGCCCGGGATCTCGATCATCGGCCCGGCATCGCTCTCCGCCCGGTGACAGACATAGCAAAGCTCTTCGTATCCGTTGTTGTTGGAATGCTCACTGTTTGTCATATATCCGCCTTATTCAACCGTGATTTTATTTAAGTGCCAGATGTCGTCCACGTACTCCTGGATTGTACGGTCGGATGAGAACTTGCCGACATTAGCCACATTTAAGATCGCTTTCTTCGCCCATTCCGGCTCATTACGGTACGCTTCTTCCACCCTCTGCTGTGCCTCGGCATAAGAACGGAAATCCTTAAGCGTAAAGTAGGTATCCGCGTACTGCGTGGACTGCGTATTCAGCAGCGAATTGTAGATCTTGCGGAACAGCTCCGTATCGTCGGGGCTGTAGAAGCCGTTGATCAGCTGCATCAGCACCTTGCGGATATCCGGATCGCTGTTGAAGATGTCCATCGGATTGTAGGCCCTGCTGTGCTCTAACTCGATGACTTCATCCGCACTCATGCCGAAGATGAAGGCGTTCTCCTCGCCCATCTCTTCCACCATTTCCACGTTTGCGCCGTCCATTGTGCCAAGAGTTAAAGCGCCATTTAGCATAAACTTCATGTTTGACGTTCCGCTGGCTTCCTTCGATGCTGTGGAAATCTGCTCCGATACATCTGCCGCTGCAAAAATTAATTCTGCATTTGACACCTTGTAATCCTCGATGAAGACCACCTTGATCTTGCCTTCGATCGAATAATCGTTATTGATGACCGCTGCAACATTATTTATTAACTTTATAGTTAATTTTGCGATCTCGTATCCAGCCGCCGCCTTCGCGCCGAAGATGAAGGTGCGCGGATAGAAGTCGATCTCCGGATGCTCCTTGATCTGGTTGTATAAGTACATGACATGCAGGATATTCAGCAGCTGCCGCTTGTACTCGTGCAGACGCTTCACCTGTACATCGAAGATCGAACGTGGGTTGACCGCGATGCCGTTGTGCTTCTGGATGTACTCGGCAAGGCGGATCTTGTTCTTGTACTTGATATTCATAAACTCAAGCTGTGCCTTCTCATCCTCGGCGTAGAGCGCCATCTTCTTCATCTGGAAAAGGTCGGTGATCCACTCGTCGCCGATATGGTCCGTTACCCAAGCCGCAAGAAGCGGATTGGCGTGCAGCAGGAAACGCCGCTGCGTGA
>JAFSYD010000336.1 GCA_017443685.1 Lachnospiraceae bacterium
ATCTCGATCATTTTTGTTGCGCTGATCCTGATGGTGATCTTTATGACGGAGCTTCGTTTCAAACGAATGGAAAAGGCGATGCCGGATCTCGCGGCCACGCGATGGGGAAGGTTTAACTTTGTTTTTACCATCATCATCACCCTGTTTTTGATGGTGATCTCCGTGGTCTATACGTCGCGGCTTTTTTACCGGGTGTCCGTGACGGGGGTGCTCGAAGACGGGCAGGACCGCGCGGCCTCCACGGCGACGGAGCTGGAGAATTATCTCGGAACGGCGCGGTCGATCCTGTGGGTGACGGCGGATACCATTGATCTTATGATTCATAACGGCGCCACGCAGGAGGAGCTTTTGCGGTTCATCCGCGAGCAGACGGATAATCAGGCGGAGCAGTTCGACGAGAATTTTACCGGTCTCTACGCCTACATTAACGGGGAATATATGGACGGCGCGGGCTGGGAACCGCCGGAAGGGTACGACGCCACTACGCGTGACTGGTACAAGGCGGCGGTGGCAGCGAACGGCAAAACGATCATCGTATCGCCCTATGTGGATGCGCAGACGGGCTCCGTCGTTTTATCGTTTGTGAAGCTCCTTGACGACGGGGGCCGGCCGGGTGACTATGACAACCGGAAGGTGGCGGCGCTGGATATGGTTGTCAACCACGTGCAGGAGGTCATAGAAAAGGTCGACATCGACGGCAAGGGCTACGCCATGGTGATCAGCCACGACGGTCTGGTGATCGCGCACCCCGATAAGAAGAATAACGGAAAAATGATCGATGAGGTGTACGGAGAAGGCTTCATGGACTCCCTGGTTAAGACGAACAGCGGTACGCTGGATGCCGGCGTCCTGGGCGAGGACAGTACGCTTTTTGTCGACCGTGTTCTGGATCAATGGTATGTCGTGATCGAGGTCAGTGACGCGCAGCTTTTCAAGGAGATCCGCAGCCAGCTTTTCGTGAATATCATCGTATCGCTGGTGATCTTCTTTTTGATCTCGTTCTTCTATTATCTGGGTTATAAGAACGAGCAGATCAACAGCAGGAAGGTAGAGGAGCTTCGGACGGTAAGCTTAAAGCAGGAGTACGAAGCGCAGGTATTAAAGCAAAAGGAGTCGGCGGCGGCCGAAGCCAACAGGGCCAAGAGCCGTTTTCTTGCCGATATGTCCCACGAGATCCGCACGCCGATCAACGCGATCCTGGGGATGAATGAAATGGTGCTGCGCGAGTCGGGAGAGGAGAACGTGCTTGCGTATTCGAAGAACATCCGGGTATCGGGCAGGAACCTTTTGCAGATCATCAACAGCATCCTGGATTTCTCCAAGATCGAAGACGGGAAAATGGAGATCGTCCCGGCCGGATACAACACCGGGGATATGGTCACCTATCTTGTCAATTCCATCCGTGAGCGGGCGAAGGAAAAGAAGCTGGAGCTTGTTGTGAACATCGATCCGGCGCTTCCGCGCGGATTATACGGAGATGACGCACGGATCAACCAGGTGATCATGAACCTTCTGACCAATGCGGTGAAGTATACGCCGGAGGGTTCGGTCACCCTGACGATGCAGGCGCGGCGGAGGCAGGAGGATAAGGCGCTCATCTACGTGGAGGTGCGGGATACCGGCATCGGTATCAAGGAAAGCGATATGGGTAAGCTGTTCGCTTCCTTTGAACGGCTGGATCTGCAGAAGAACCGCAACATCGAGGGCACGGGCCTTGGCATGTCAATCACCTCGAACCTCTTAAGGCTGATGGACAGCGAGCTTAAGGTGGACAGCACCTACGGCGAGGGCTCGGTCTTCTGCTTTGAGCTGTGGCAGGGCGTTGTGGATGAGACGCCGATCGGTGAATACGAGGTGGCGTACGGGAACGCGGAAGAGGAGATCGCCGACGGCACGCTTTACGCGCCGAAAGCCCATATCCTTATCGTGGATGATACGCGGATGAACCTCTTCGTCGCGGAGAATCTCTTAAAGCGGACCGCGATCCATATCGACACGGCGACCGGCGGCGAGGAAGCGGTCGCGCTTGCCGAAAAGAATGTGTATGACGTGATCCTTCTGGATCAGCGGATGCCGAAGATGGACGGAACGCAGACCCTTGCCGCCATCCGCGGGCTGTCCAACGAAAACGCGGATGCTCCGGTGATCTGCCTGACGGCGGATGCGATCCGCGGCGCGAAGGAACGGCTGATGGCGGAGGGCTTTACGGATTATCTGTCGAAGCCGGTGGACGGGCGGACGTTAGAGGAGATGCTGCTTGTGTACTTGCCGAAGGAGAAGGTGGAGATGAAAGAAGAGGGCGCTTCTGGTTCTGAGACTGCGGGCGGTGTATCGCCGGAGGCTGATGTGTCCGGGTCGGGTGTCGTTGGTGATGCGGCCGCGGGGGGTGCTTTGTCCGATGCGCCGGGTGCGAAGAGCGCTATGCTTACCATGCTCGAACGTGCCGGCATTGAGACAGCGGCAGGGCTTTCGTATTCCGCGGAGGATGAATTTATCTACCGGGAGGTTCTCGGAGCGTACGCGTCGGAGGCGAAGGAACGCCGCGGGAAGCTTTCTGACTGCTTTGCGGCGAAGGACTGGGAGAATTACGCGATCTACATCCATTCCTTAAAGAGCTCGTCGAAGACGATCGGGGCGAAGTCGTTATCCGAGGCGGCCGCCGCGTTAGAGAAGGCGGCGAACGATAAGAATGAAGAGATCCTTGACTTGGGCCACGACGACGTGATGCGGCAATACGAAGAGCTGGTGGCCATCATTTTCGACAGCATCGGAGATGTGGATCATTCCGCCATGCCGCACGGGAAGGATGTGCTGGAGTTTTTGTCATAAAAGAAGATCTTTTGTATCTGTTCAGCACCCCCACTTCTTGCTCATGTGGGAGCGGGTCACTAAGCCTTGTCCCCACCGCCAAGCAAGCTTGTCGTGGGAACAGGCTTTTGACCCTTGAATCATACTATTTCATAGACAAAAGCATCGGGATCGTCGCCTCGAAGTCGACCCCGTACCAGGGCTTCTTCGGATTGGAAAGCGTTACCTCGATCGTGTGCGCCGTGTAATCGGCGGCGATACGCATCGCGTTCTTCCAGTCCATCCCCTTCATGATCTCGCCGACGCAGGTGCTCGAGAATAAGTCGCCCGTGCCGTGGTAAGTTGCCGGCACCTTGTCATTCTGATAGACGTAGTATTCGCCGGTGGTGCTGTCGTAGCCCATAACGCCTGTTTTACCTGCTTCCAGAGATACGCCGGTCAGGACGCTGATCTTCGCGCCGAGTTCGTTCAGGCGGGAGAGCATTTCTTTGATGTACGCCTCGTCATATTCTTCTTTGTATTCCATCCCGGTCATAAACGCCGCTTCGGTGATGTTCGGCACGATGATGTCTGCCGATGCGCAAAGCCCGGCGTTCTTTTTCACATAGTCCATATCAAAGGCCGGGTAAAGCTTGCCGTTGTCCGCCATGACCGGATCGATGATCACGGTGGTGGCGTCGGTCTTAAACGTTTGGATCAGTTCTTTGATCTGATCGATCTGTTCGACCGTTCCGAGATAACCGGTGTAGATCGCGTCGAAGTGCACGTCCTCGCTTTTCCAGTGCGCTGCGATCGGCTCAATCTGATCCGACAGATCCTTGACCGTAAAGTTCTTGAACATCGTGTGGGTGGATAATACTGCCGTAGGTAGGATCACTGTTTCAGAGCCGAGCGCGGATATTACCGGCAACGCGATCGTAAGCGAACACTTTCCCAGGCAAGAAATATCCTGAATCGTCAATACTCTTTTCATGGTTCCTCCATTCTGCCCCAAAAAAGGCATACTGTTATAATAGTTTCTACGCATTATAACAGTATGCCGCACATTTGTAAACCAAAAGTAATCGCTTGGGCCATCTGGCAGTTACAGCCGGGGAAAGGACGTTATCAGCCGATGATCTTTTTGTAGTTGGCGTCCACGATCTCCCAGTCGATCACATCGAAGAGCGCCTTTATGTAATCCGCGCGGAGGTTCTTGTATTTCAGATAGTACGCGTGCTCCCATACATCGATCGCGACAAGCGGCTTTTTGCCGGTGCAAAGCGAGATCGGATTGTCCTGGTTGGGGGTGTTGGAAATGGAAAGCGCGCCGCTTGCATCCGTCTCCAGCCACGCCCAGCCCGAGCCGAACTGACCGAGGGCAAGTGCCGAGATCTGTTCCTTAAACGCGTCAAAGCTGCCGAAGGTCTTTGTGATCGCTTCGCCGATCGCGCCGCCCGCTTCGCCGCCGCCGTTCGGTGAGATCGTCGAGAAGTACAGGTTGTGGTTGTAGAAGCCGCCGCCGTTGTTGCGGATCGCGGTCCGAAGCGCCGGATCGGCGATCGAATCCAGGTCCGCCAGAAGCTCCTCGATATCGCGGTCAGCCACGCCGGCTTTTTCGGCGAAGGAGTTCAGATTGTTCGTGTACGTCGCGTGGTGTTTTGCGTAGTGCGTTTCCACGGTGAGCGCGTCAATCGTCGGCTCCAAAGCCGCGTAGTCATATGCCAGGTCTGCTTGTTTAAACATAAGTTTCCTCCTTTTTTGCTGTGTTTATGGTTGCAATTCTTATTTTATCACGAAAGCATAAGCCAGGCAAACATTTCTGTTTATCCGGCGACGCCCGCGATAACGGACCCGGCAGGACCGGATAGATCTTAAAAGGCCCGAAAATAAATCGCCGGAATTTTGACCGATTTTTTGACGCGCCACATACAAGTATGGTAAAATAAAAGAGATTTTGCAGATTTTTAAAGGAACGCACGATATATGAACGCAATTATCTGGTTTGACGTGGCAGCGGTCTGCCTGCTGATGATCGAATGGTATATATTGTTTTTGCGGCGGCATGTGGTAAGCGGTCAGATCCGGCGCTTTCGTCTGACGATGGCGCTCATTACGATCGCCACGGTGTCGGATCTTTTTTGCACGTTAGCGGACATTGAGGTGTATCGCGTCACCTATCAGCTGGCAAGGGAGAGCCACTATACCTTTCTTTCCAATGTGTACCTGCAGACGGGGCTGTCGACGGTATATTTTCTGGCGCATTCGTTTACGCTGATGGCGTTCGTTATGTATATATCCTCCCTGTTCAATCTGAATGAGAATACCTCGTTTGTCCGGCTGGTTTATCAGATCCCGGCAGCGGTAGTCATAACGTCTGTCTTTTTAAACCTGTATACCGGACAGATCTTTTACTATGATGACCTGCGTGTCTACCACAGGGGACCGTATGTGCTGATCATCTATTTTATCGCGCTGGTATATCTGTTTTACGCGGTCCATATTCTGGCGCGGTACACCAGACAGGTGCAGCGGGAGAAGCGCTGGAGCCTGTTTTGCATGATCATATTCATCGTCTTAAGCAATTTCATCCAGTATTTCTGCCCGGTGCTTCGGGTGGAAAATTTTGCCGTGACGCTGGACGCTCTGATGGTGTACCTTTTCATCGAAAGCCAGTCGAACTACATCGACTCCCAGACGGGGCTTTTGTCCGCGGAGAGCTTTTTCGTGCATTTCAACATCGCGGTGAAGAACCATATGGGATTAAAGCTCTTGTTCTTATCCCTGGATGATATCGACGAATGGGACCGCGAGGTCGGCAAGGCGACGACGGACGCGGCGATCGTAAGCGTATCGGGCTATC
Source organism: Lachnospiraceae bacterium (assembly GCA_017443685.1). Lineage (GTDB taxonomy): Bacteria > Bacillota > Clostridia > Lachnospirales > Lachnospiraceae > RGIG4930. The sequence goes on from JAFSYD010000336.1 coordinate 5,651, forward strand.
TGCGCAGCCTTTCCGGCGTGACGGAGGTCTACCGGATGAACCGCTATCTGTTTTTGATGCATCTTAGTCTGACGAAGGAGGACGCGATCGAGGATCTGATCGAGAACATCCGGATATGGTTCTTGCGGTCCATCGTGGTCGGGAATTACAAGATCGCTCTCGCGAACTGCACCATGCGCTTAGACTGCCCGGATCAGGTCATGAGCGAAACGGAGATGGCAGGCGCCGTGGAAATGATGTCCGCGGTCGCTTCGCACCGCAACCGCCGGGAGATCCGTTTCGACGAGCTGGGCGTGGAAAAGCACACACGGACAAGGCATATCGACCTGGAGCTTCGGGAGGGGATCCCCCACAGCCGCTACCGCTTCGGTTTTCAGCCGATCTGGTCGCAGACGGCCAAAGCCTTTTCCCATGTGGATACGGACGTCAGCTTTATGATCGACGGCGTGGGCGAGGTACGTTTTTCAAAAGTGCTCTCGCTTGCCGAGCAGAACGGCAGCATCGATGAAATGTACGCCTTTATCGTGGAAGAGATCGCAAGCCGTATCAAAAGATATTCCCTGGCCGCATACGGTGTGCACACGGTGGACATCAAGATGCCGATGACGCAGCTTTTGAAGCAGGAAACGATCAACCGCATCATCGGGATCATCGACAAATACGAGATCCCGCATAAGATGATCATCTTCGAGCTGCAGGAGGAGTCGCTGGAAAATTACGAGGGGCAGATCCGTTCGGGCATCGAACAGCTGAACCGCAGAGGCTTCAACTTCGTTTTGAATAACTACGGCTACGGCTTTACCAACGCCGAGATCCTCGTTAAGATGCCGCTCGTTGCGGTAACGCTGGATAACAGGCTTACGATATCGGGAAGCCGGGACGAAAAGGCGGACCGGCTGCTTAGGTCCACGATGGAGCTGCTTACGGGCTTAGGACTTCGGGCGAAGGCGGAGCACATCGAGACCGAGGAGCAGATGGCGTATGCGAGACGTCTGGGCTGCGAGCTTTTGCAAGGATATTATTACGTGGGGCTTTTGTACAACAATGAGATCGAAGACTTTTTTATCGAACATAACGGAGGCGTAGGCGATGCGGTATAATGTATGGCTGGATGTGTGCGGGTTTCTGGTGCTTGCGATCATCTTGATGATGCATCAGCTTCGGAATTCGATCCGTATCATGCAGAACAACCTTTACCTTGTGAATATGATGACGATCATGTGCATCTGCGGGTGCTCGTGTGTTTCGTTTGCGTTTTCCGAGGCGGGGCTTGGGATACCGGCGATGATCTTTCGGGTGCTTACCGTGATCCTTGGCTTATCGGACGGCGTGCTCTGGATCATCTATGTGGCGGCGATCGTGAATGTGCGGATCGACTGGGACATCTGTCTGCCGTGGCCGTTAACGCCGCTGTTCGCGCTGTCGATGCTGACCGTGGCAGGGTCGTTTTCCGGCTGGTTCTATGAGATGGGACCGCACGGCAACATTTATATGGGGCCGCTGTATCCGCTTATTTTATGGGCGGATGCGCTCTTTTTCATAGGCGGCGGGTGCTTTGCCGTTTTAAAAAGAAAATACTTATCTCGCGAGCGTCTGCTTTTGGTGCCGGCTTTTTTTGCGACCGGGATCATCGGGGTGTCGGTGCAGATGCTTTATCCCGAGCTGCAGGTCATTCATTTTACGGTTGCGGTCTG
>JAFSYD010000032.1 GCA_017443685.1 Lachnospiraceae bacterium
CATCAGGTAATAATAAAGCACTTCCATATCCTCATACGTAAGAACCGCTCTCTGATAATGGAAATCGAAGATCAGTCCTCCGTCGTTTGTGCTATGGGTTACGGTCAGGTAGATGCGCTTGGTCGCAGCACCGTTGGGATACCATACGGAGCGTACCTTGATCCCGTGTAAGTGCTCGTTTTGCATACGTACGGGCATCGGCTGGTAGGTTAAGGACATCGAGATATACTCGGTATTGTCCGGAGCGCCGTAGAGATCCTTTAACATCTTGTCTACTTCAACCGGATCGAAGTTGCAGTGAAGATATACACGGTTCTGGACGTTCTGTACCTCATAAAGCGCATCCAGAAACTCGGTGTCCGGTGAAATGATGGTCCGACAGGGGAAGGACAGCACACGGCTTCCGCCGCAGGTCCACTCCGCGTGGGTGGAGCGGCGGGATACGAAGTTGCGCAGGGTGATATCTTCCTGTCCGCCGTTCATCTTGGAAAGGTAGGTCCGCATCGCCAAAAGGATGAGGTTCGTCATTGACGCGCCCTGGTTCGCGCAAAAGTCCATCAGCGCCTGTGTCGGGCCCGGCTCTAAGTGGAAGTCCGCTACGCCGACCGAACGGTCCTTTGTCTCTACATCGGCAGCGCGAAGTGTTTTGTCGCCGTGATTCTTGCGGCTCTCCTGCAATATCGTCTGTCCTTTGATATCGGAATAGATCGGCTCGCCGTTCTCGGTCAGATAATCGTGCCAGAACTTTTCGTCCTTTGCGCGGCGCTTCTTATTTTGCGCTTTTTTCAGATCCTGCTTCAACACTTCCTCGAAGGACGCAAGCGGCTCGGGATAAGGCGAACCGAAGCGGTAGTGGCAGTACAGGCTCATGATATCGTTAACCATAACGATAAGACCAGAGGAATCCGTTAACCGGTGGTCGATATGGATGTACATACCGTTATAGCCCTCCGGCATCCGCACCATGGTGAACTCGACCATCGGGATGTCCGGCTCATTGTATTCTTCGAACGTCTTCTGCTGTAAAATGTCGTCCGCTTCCTGCATGCTCATATGCGACAGGTCCAAGGTCGGAATATCTCTCGGATCGTTGGGGGCAATGTACTGCATGACATTCCCGTCCTTGTCCGGAGCGGTAAAACGAAGCCGCAGGCAGTCAGCCCGGCGGATCTCTTCTTCGATGCACTGCTTAAAAAGGCCGAATTGGATCTCGGTCTGCAAGCCCATGAAGATACTGATGTTGCAGCATCTCTGCGTGCCTGTTTCTTTGATCGGAAGATATTGAAGCATCTGTCCGACATTCAGTGGATAGAGTGTCTTTGGCATGGTGTTTCTCCCTTCTTGTATGGTTTAACGGTAATGACTTTCAATATTTTTGATCGAGCTGGCCGCAAAGATGGCGTTCTTGGCAATCTCTGAGGTCTTTTCGTTGATGCCATGGTCGTTGCTTTTGGCTTTGCCTTTTGTCACCTTTTTCTTGATATTGTCCCAGCCGCCGATCTTCTGGGAAAAGAGCCAGTCGCGCATCTCCTTTTCTTTGAATACGACTTCCCAGCAGAAGTGCGCGGACTGCCAGAATACCTGCCCCTTCGGGTAGCGCGTAAGGCGATATTTCACACCGGCGGCATCTAAGGCTGCAAGCGTCGGGTCTAAGGTATAGGATGGAACGATCAGCGGATCGTCGTCGGAGTGGAAGATCCACATCGGCGTGCCCTTTAAGTCGGCTGCCCGCTTGCCGTTCGCTGCACCGCAGGCGACCACAAGCCCGGCGAATGCTTTCGGGTGTTCCATTGCCATCACATAGGCACCGAACGCACCGGAGGAAATGCCGACAAGATACAGGCGCTTATCGTCGATGGAGTAGTCCTTTTTCAGTTTATCCAACAGCCGCCACAATACCGTAAGCTGCGGCATCGGCCAGAACGGCGAGTCGGAATGTCCGGCAATGAACTGATTAAGCGAAGTCCAGTTGTCTTCTTCGTTGTAGCGGATCGTACACTGCGGAGCTAAAACCAGGCATTCGTTGGTGCCGCTTTCCGAATCTTCGGCCCAGACGGTTGCCATCTGCGTTTTCTTAAGGATCGCGGAAATGTGCTCCTCGCGTTCACCGGTACCGTGCAGACCGATCACGATCGGATATTTCTTTTTCGGGTTGTAGCTGGTGGGGACGTAGAGCTCGTAGGGCATATGGATCTGGAACTCTTCATCGTAAAACGAATCCTCTTTAAAGAGAGAACGGATGGCGCGGTTGGAACGCCGCAGCAGATGGATCTCGTAGCATTTGCCGCTGTCGAAAGCGTTCGACGCCTCGATGCGGATATTCACGTGAAGATCCTCGTCAAAGCAGAACTCGCGCTTATCGAGACGTACCACATAGCCGTCATAATAATCATAATAGGGGACGCTGCCTCCGGCGATGTAATCGCCCATTTCCGGATCAAGGTCAGCAAAGCCGAACCGTCCGGCATCCCTGTCCGCGGTGACGTTAATATAATAATCGGGATTGTAGGATAGCCGCAAAAGCAGTCCGAAGCAATCCGACGGTACTTCAATATCATAACTCATCTGATCAGGCGAAAAAGCGATCAGGTTGTCAGTCGTTGCATTGATCCTTGCCTCGACATTTGTGATCGGGTCCATAACGAAAACCTCCTTAGATATATGTAAGAAAACAGTGTGGATTGACAGCCAAAGATGATAGCCGTGTCCGTAAGAAGAAGACCAGATACAATCCACTTCTTATTATAACTTTTTGGCGGTGTCCGCGCAACAAAAAATAAAGGATTGCACGGGAAGGGATTTTTTGTTGACATCACACTTTAAAGTGCTAAAATGTTGAAATGTAGATTTTTGGAAGGAACGTTTTTTCTGCGAGACTATCGAGTGCAGATTTGGAGTGAAATATATATGCGCAGACAGGTTTTGTCCATATTGGTTGAAAATGAATCCGGCGTGCTGAGTCACATATCGGGATTGTTTTCAAGACGCGGTTACAACATTGATTCGATCTCGGCGGGTGTGACGGCGGATCCCCGATTTACAAGGATCACGATCGTGACCTCGGGCGATGAGCTTTTACTGGAGCAGATCAAAAAGCAGGTCGCGAAGCTGGAAGACGTGATCGACGTTAAGATCCTGCACAATTCTTCGTCGGTCGTTTACGAGCTGATGCTCGTGAAGATCGCGGCGGAACGAAAAAGCAGCCGTACGCCGATGGTCAGCTTTAAGGAGCTGGTGGATTCGTTTAACGGCAAGATCGTCAACCAGAACAGGGACTGTTTTGTGGTCCGTATCGTCGGGAATACCGATAAGCTCGATGATTTTATCGCGATGCTTGACGATTACGAGATTTTGGAGCTGGCGCGTACCGGTCTGACGGGATTATCGCGCGGCGTTGAGGATGTATTATTTATTGATTGATTTTGTTCGATCAATTTATAAAAATTTGCCGGGACATCCGGCGGCACCATGAAAGGAGAATGGAAAACATGGCACAGGAAGCAAGAATTTTTTACCAGGAAGATTGTGATCTGTCTTATCTTGACGGCAAGACCATCGCGATCATCGGTTACGGCAGCCAGGGTCACGCGCATGCGCTGAACGCAAAAGAGAGCGGATGCAACGTGATCATCGGTCTGTATGAGGGATCGAAATCCTGGAAGAGAGCCGAGGAGCAGGGCTTTGAGGTGTTTACGGCTGCGGAAGCGGCGAAGCGCGCCGACATCATTATGATCCTGATCAATGATGAACTGCAGGCTGATATGTATAAGAAGGACATCGAGCCGAATCTGGAAGAGGGCAATATGCTGATGTTCGCGCATGGTTTCAACATTCACTTCGGCTGCATCACACCGCCGAAAAATGTTGACGTTACGATGATCGCGCCGAAGGCTCCGGGGCATACGGTAAGAAGTGAGTACCAGGCAGGCAAGGGCACGCCTTGCCTCATTGCTGTTGAGCAGGATGCGACGGGCAAGGCCTGGGATATCGCAAAGGCTTACGGTCTGGCGATCGGCGGCGCAAGAGCAGGTCTTCTTGAGACGACCTACCGCACCGAGACTGAGACGGATCTCTTCGGTGAGCAGGC
>JAFSYD010000337.1 GCA_017443685.1 Lachnospiraceae bacterium
ACCATGAACAACTTAATGAGAAACCAGCTTCGACGAAAGATTGCTGAACATCGCTCATTCGATTGTCACCTCCTCTATGTCCGCTTGCAGCCATTTCTCCATGTGCGCGGCGCAGGCTTCCGGGTCAATGTACGATAAAAACGTGTCATAGGTTATGATATAATCTTCTTCTTGCGCCTTTTTCTTGGCCGCTCTGAGAGCCGGACATATTTCACAGCCGTCCGGGTATCGAATTGCCGGACAATCATCACACCGCCTTCGATAAGTCTTCCCTAAGTCGAAAGCAAGCTCCTGGTCTGTCAATGTCCGAATCCGGTCTCCGTTTGTCATCCTGCGTCCCTCCCTATTTCCCTGCGCATCGCCGCTCTCTGCCCGTCTGCGTACCCCTTGCACGCGGCCATCCGTACCGCGTCTATATCGTAGGATTTCGCGTATTGCTGTTCCGGGGCCCTCTTCAGGTTGGGATACCGCTTGTTCATTTCCTCCGTGACCTCCGCCGAGGGAACGAGGGCGAGCGCCCGGCATTGTTTCCCGAGTTCGTCCTCCACGGCGCGGATATAGGCCTTCGCGTACATGATTTCGACGTTGGCCGCGTTCCCGTATTCCCGAAGCGCGGTGTTCCTCGCCTCTGCCGCGCCTTTCTTTATAAGTGACCGGAACATCTCGAACATGGAGACCGCCGTCTTCCGGTCGGCGTCCTTGCCGAGAAAAATCGCGGCCGTTTTTCTGCCCCTGTGCTTTGCCAGCACCTCGCAGCAGGTATTCGCGGCGATGGCGGCGGCGAGGTTCCGGTTCCAATGCCTTGTCATGGCCACCTCGATCTCGTCGATGGTTTCCTTCTGCTCCTCGTACTCCGTAATCTCCACATGGTACTTCGCCATGAGGCGCTGCGCGAGCTTCGCCGCCTCGACGGCCTCCGCCTGGCTGGCGCCGTTGTCCTCGGTCCTCTGCAGCAAGGCGTGAATCTTGTCCAGAATCTTTTTCATTTGACGCCTCCCGATCCGCGCTTGTAAACCCAGTATCCGTAGAGCGATTTCTCGCCGCTATCCCAAGTATCGAAGAATTTGCCATCGCGGCTCGCGACGAGGTGATGCGCAACCACCATGACGCTGATGCTCCACTCGTCCGCCGCGAACTTCTTGACGGTCGGGCGCTTCGTGCCCTTCTTGTTCGATACGCCGTAATAGACGAAGTCGTGATCCCGAAGGACCCCCTCATAGGCGGGCTTGTCGCTCGGCATACACTGGGACGCCCGCGCCTTCTCCACCAGAAGGTCGAACACCTCCAGCCAGGTCTTGTCCAGCGCCTTGCAGAGCGCCCGGACAACGCAGTCGCCGAAATTGTCCTTGACGTCCTTGTCATTCGGCGAAAAGTAGGTGAAATTCCGTGATTTCGTCATGTTTATCGTCCTTTCATGTGCCAGGTGTTCCGGCCTGTCAGTACCCGTAGACCCCATTTTTCCAATTTTTCCACTGGTTCGGCGGAACAAGGCTTTGCCCGAAAAGGTTATACCAGCGTCCGCAATTCGGACACTCACACGCCCCCATGTACTGATCGTAAAGCTCCACTTCCGCACCGCATACGCACGTCCCGTGCGCGTTTGGCGTGTAGTATCGGACGCGGGTCTTCATCTCGTTATAGACCGCGAACTTCTCGGGGTGCTCCAGGCACCATCTGTAATTCTCCCACGCCTCTTTGGTCATCTCGGCGTCCAACACGTTTCCGCGCTCGTCGCAGGGGAAACCAAAACCGGAGCCGTCGTCCTCTGTATAAAGGAACTCGATCTCGTGCTCCACGATCTTCTCCCGCTCCGGTCTTACCAAATTCTTCAACATTGTCATCCGTCCTTTCGTGTCAGGTGTTTTTCCCTTTGTCACGCCCCCGCGTTTTTCATCGCCTCGCGGGCGATCGCCTCGCCCGCTTCCAGCCCCTTCGCGAAGGACACCGCCGCCTGCCGGAGCATCGCCGCCTTGATCGT
>JAFSYD010000338.1 GCA_017443685.1 Lachnospiraceae bacterium
TGAATCACTGGGCGCTAAAACGGGGATAGATGAGAATAAAATACGGCAGGCAGAAGCAGGGGAGAGCATCTTTAAGTGGAGTGAATATATGAGCATTCTCTTTGTTTTCTGGAATGATGATACAGGGCGAAGCCTGATAGAGGCGAGGGGATTATTCCCGAACGCTTTAAAAAGGGCAATGTCCGTAAACCGAAATGCCCATGAACCTGTTACAGAAGCAAGCAGGTTTGGACTATAAGAAAACAGTGAGAGATAGAAGAATAGCATTTAACATGGGAAAACGGTCGAAAATAAGTTTTTTTGCTCGTTTTCTTTTTTTATTGTAAATCATCCGCAAAAAGGGGTACAATACAATAATAGTGTATTAAGATGCCGTTTTTCTAATCTTTGGGTAAAGTGTCTGTGAAAAGCGGCGTTGGTAACGTGCATCAGTGATAGGAGTGAAAGATGAAATTTGATACCAAAAAAAAGGTGATCCTCGGTGTGACAATTGCATTGACCCTGGTCGTTATGATCATGATCGGGACGATCCTGGCATCGGTATTCCATAAAGAGGAAGAGCCGGAGCCGGAGGTGCAGATCGCGGAGGTCGTGGAAGAAGAGCCCCGGGAAGAAGAGCCGGAAGAGGAAGCGGAGGAAGAGCCCGAAGAGGAGCCGCTTACGAATTATCTTGACTTTTCGGCACTCAGGTCTGCCGTGACGGAAGATGCCACCTCGTGGCTGTACGTGCCGGGTACGGTTGTCAATTATCCCGTATTACGCGCAGGCTCGGGCAAGGATACCGATTATTACCTCAGAAAGGATTACAAGGGCAACTACTTTACCGGCGGCTGTGTATATATGCAGCAGCGCAACCGGGCGGATTACGGCAGCAAGGATACCGTTATCTACGGCCACAATATGAACAACGGAACGATGTTCCATTCACTCCACAACTATGAGGACGGCTCCTTTTTCAAGTCGCATCCTTACATCATCGTATTCACGCCGGAGAAGACGCTGATCTATCAGGTCTTCTGCGCGTACCGCGACGACGATAAGCTGATCCTTGCGTACTACAATGATTTCGCGGACAATTCGACCTTCATGAAGTATATTGACGGTGTCCGTAATTCCACGAACGGCAAGGCGTACCAGACCAACAAGGATGTCAAGGTGGAAGCAAGTGACCGGATCATTTCTCTTTCGACCTGCATCCGCTATGACGAGGTGGGACGTTTCCTGCTTCTCGGCAAGCTGCTTTCATCAGAAGAGGCGGCAAAGGTTGACAAGTCACTCATAGAAGAGGCTTACAATGCTTCGGCAGAGGCACTTAATAAGCTGGTCAAGCAGTATCAGTAAAGACAGGAGGAAGGATATGGCTATTATCATAGAAGACGGCATCACATTTGACGACGTACTGCTTATCCCGCAGTATTCCGAATTTACACCGAATATGATCGATCTGACCTCGTATCTGACGAAGACGATCAGGCTGAACATTCCGATGATGAGCGCGGCGATGGATACGGTCACGGAGCACCGGATGGCGATCGCGATGGCGCGTCAGGGCGGCATCGGTATCATCCATAAGAATATGTCCATCGAGGCGCAGGCGGAAGAGGTCGATATGGTCAAGCGTTCCGAGAACGGCGTTATCACCGATCCGTTCTCCCTTTCGCCGGAGGATACCCTGCAGGACGCGGATGATCTGATGGGCAAGTACCGGATCTCCGGTGTGCCGATCACCGAGGGCGGCAAGCTTGTCGGCATCATCACGAACCGCGATCTGAAGTTCGAGGAAGATTACACGAAGAAGATCTCCGAGGTGATGACATCGGAGAATCTGATCACCGCAAAAGAGGGGATCACGCTTGAAGAGGCGAAGAAGATCCTCGGCAAGGCAAGAAAAGAAAAGCTGCCGATCGTGGACGATGAAGGATTCCTTCGCGGACTGATCACGATCAAGGACATCGAAAAACAGATCAAGTATCCGCTTTCGGCAAAGGATGCGCAGGGACGGCTGCTCTGCGGTGCGGCGGTCGGGATCACCGGCAATATGCTGGATCGGGTCGGCGAACTGGTGAAGGCATCGGTGGATGTTGTGGGCCTGGATTCCGCACACGGACATTCGAAGAATATCATAGATGCGATCCGCCGGATCAAGGAAAAGTATCCCGATCTGCAGGTGATCGCCGGCAATATCGCGACGGCGGAAGCGACGAAGGCATTGATCGAGGCGGGCGCGGACGCGGTCAAGGTCGGTATCGGACCGGGATCGATCTGCACGACGCGTGTGGTGGCCGGTATCGGTGTGCCGCAGGTGACGGCAATCATGGATTGCTACGCGGTGGCAAAAGAATACGGGATACCGGTTATCGCGGACGGCGGCTTAAAGCAGTCGGGTGATTTAACGAAGGCGCTTGCCGCGGGAGCAAATGTCTGCATGATGGGCAGTATGTTCGCAGGCTGCGATGAATCCCCGGGTTCGTTTGAGCTTTACAAAGGGCGCAAATACAAAGTTTACCGGGGCATGGGTTCGATCGCCGCTATGGAGAACGGCAGCAAGGACCGCTACTTCCAGGAGGATGCGAAGAA
>JAFSYD010000339.1 GCA_017443685.1 Lachnospiraceae bacterium
GAAGCTCATCGGTCTCGATCAGCTTTTCGTAGAACTGTTCGTTCGAAAGCGTCACGCCGTCCTCATACTCATGCTCTCCGAAACGTACATGCAGCGGAATGACCGTGATCCCCCATTCTTTTGCCACCTTCTGTGAGACATCGCTGGCAGAATCCACGATTATTTTCACACCCATTTTGCTCCTCCTTGTTCAAAAACTATTCGCTTTTCTTTCCGCGCCAAAATGCAGCCGCTGCAACGATAACGGCAAAGACCGCTCCTATCGCAAGCGACACGCCGTACGGAAGCGAAAAACCGATCTTCGCGCCCATTAAGTACGCGCATGTGATAAAGGCGTAGAACACCATCGGAATGAACGGGATCCAAAAGTATTTCTGTTTCCCGTTCTTCATCAGCCAGATCATGATCGATGCCATCGCAAAAACAGCGAGCGTCTGATTCGACCAGCCGAAATACCGCCAGATCGTATTAAACCCGTTCGGATCATTTTTTGCCCAGATGAGCACAAGATATGCCGCCGCGAATACCGGGAGCGCCAGAATGATCCTCTTTTTGCTATCAGCCTGCCTGATGTGCAGCGTATCCGCTATGATCAAACGCAGCGACCGCAGTGCCGTATCCCCCGAAGTCACGGGCAGCAAAATGACACCGATGATCGCGATCAAACCGCCGACGGGTCCTAACATATTCCTACAAACAACTCCCACCACACTCGTCGCGGAAATCTGCTGCAGGCTGCCGCCCACCGAAGCAAAATACGCCCATCCGTTGTCGGTCATCTGCATCACGATTCCGGAGGCATCCGCACCGGCACCGATCATTGCCATCGTACCGGCCGCCCATACCATCGCGATGAATCCCTCCGCGATCATCATATTGTAAAATACAAAGCGGCCTTCTTTTTCACTTTCGATCGTCCTTGTCACAAGCGTGATCTGTGTCGAATGAAACCCGGATAAAATCCCGCACGCCACCGTAACAAAGAAGACCGGAATAAAATGCTCACCCGTAAAATAGCTGCCGAAATCAAAGCCGTTCAACACCCACGGATCCCACACATTCAGCATCGGATACCCTTTGACAAAGAGCATAACAAAAACGCCCACCGCGGATAAAAGCAGCACCGCCCCAAAAATCGGATATACCCTGCCGATGATCTTATCGATCGGAAAAACGGTCGCGATCAGGTAATATACGAAAATGACCGAATAGATCACCCACGTAGACGGCTCGCCGGCCGTTCCGCCAAAGCCGAACACCTGTGTCGCCGCAATATCTCCCGGTGTGTATACGAAAACGACACCGATCAAAAACAGAACAATACACACGAACACCGTATAAATCTTATGGATCAGCTCATTCATATTTTGCCGCACCAGCTCCGGCATCTGGATCCCGCCTTCCCGCACGGAGATCATACCGGAAAAATAATCATGCATTGCCCCGCCGATCACACATCCGATGGGGATTGAAATAAACGCGATCGGTCCGAACAGGATTCCCTGGATCGGTCCTAAGATCGGTCCCGTCCCCGCAATATTCAACAGGTTGATCAGGGCGTTCTTGAACTTTGACATCGGAACGAAATCCACACCATCCTGTTTGGTAAACGCCGGCGTCTGCCGGTCATCCGGACCGAACACCCGCTCACAGAGCGCTCCGTAAAAAGCTCCGCCAACAAACAGGATCACAAGTCCGATAATAAATGTCTGCATAACAACACTTCCTTCCTATCATTTGATTTATTAGCATTTTACCACAGATGTCCCCCTGCCGCAAACAGCAAAACGAAAAAGAAATTGCTTAAGATGCCTATTTTCTGATTGAAAATAAGGGCGTTATAGTGTAAGATATTACGGCTGATAATAACGAATAAAGCCTTGAAATAAAGGAGTTTCACAATGATTCAAGCATCAAACGTAACCCTTCGCATCGGCAAGAAAGCCCTCTTCGAGGATGTCAACATTAAATTCACCGAGGGCAACTGCTACGGGCTCATCGGCGCGAACGGCGCCGGTAAATCCACCTTTTTAAAAATCTTATCGGGTGTGCTCGAGCCGACGAACGGCGAAGTCATCATCACACCGGGACAGCGGCTTTCCGTGTTAGAGCAGGATCACTTCAAATACGACGACTACACCGTTCTCGATACGGTCATCATGGGGAACCAGCATCTGTATGACGTGATGAAGGAGAAGGACGCGATCTATCTCAAAGAGGATTTTAACGACGAGGACGGCATCCGTGCCTCGGAGCTTGAAGCGGAATTTGCCGAGATGGACGGCTGGAATGCGGAAAGCGATGCCGCTACCCTTTTAAATGGCCTTGGCATCGATACCGAACTGCATTATGCGCAGATGGGATCCTTAAACGGTGCGGAAAAAGTCAAGGTACTTTTGGCTAAAGCCCTCTTCGGGAATCCCGACATCCTGCTGCTCGACGAGCCGACCAACAACCTGGATCTTGCGGCGATCGCTTGGCTCGAAGAGTTTTTGATCAATTTTGAAAACACGGTCATCGTAGTTTCACACGACCGCTACTTCTTAAACAAGGTCTGCACCGACACGGCGGACATCGACTACGGCAAGATCGAGCTCTATGCCGGCAACTATGATTTCTGGTATGAATCGAGCCAGCTGCTCCTAAAGCAGCGCAAGGAAGCGAACAAGAAAAAGGAAGAGCAGATCAAGGAGTTAAAGGAATTCATCGCGCGGTTCTCGGCGAACGCATCAAAGTCCAAGCAGGCGACTTCCAGAAAGAAGGCACTCGAAAAGATCGAGCTGGACGAGATCAAGCCGTCAAGCCGCAAGTATCCTTATATCGACTTCCGTCCGAACCGCGAGATCGGCAACGAAGTCTTAACGGTGGAAGGCATTTCCAAAACGATCGACGGCGAAAAGGTGCTTGACAATATCTCGTTTGTTGTAGGCCACGACGATAAGATCGCGTTTGTCGGCAGCAATGAAAAAGCCAAGACCGCTCTGTTTTCGATCTTAGCGGGCGAAGACGAGCCGGATGAAGGCACGTATAAGTGGGGCGTTACGACTTCACAGTCTTACTTCCCGAAGGACAACACGAAGATTTTTGACAACGATCTTACGATCGCCGACTGGCTGACCGGTTACTCCGAGATCAAGGACGCGACTTATGTGCGCGGCTTCTTAGGCAGAATGCTTTTTGCCGGCGACGACGGCGTAAAGAAGATGCGTGTTCTCTCCGGCGGCGAAAAGGTGCGTGTCCTGCTCTCCCGCATGATGATCGAGGGCAGCAACATTCTGATCTTAGACGAGCCGACCGACCACCTGGATATGGAAGCGATCACCGCGTTAAACGACGGAATGAAGAAGTTCAAGGGCGTCCTGCTCTTCTCCTCCCGCGACCATCAGATCGTACAGACGACGGCGAACCGGATCATTGAGATCCTCCCGAACGGCACAATGATCGATAAGGTTACGACCTATGACGAATATCTTGCCAGCGATGAAATGGCGATGAAGCGGCAGGTGTATACGGTAGCGTCGGAGGACGAACCGAATGGCGACGACTGATCGGTAAAGCTTCACTGCAGACACAAAAAATAAAATGATTCAAGGGTCAAAAGCCTGTTCCCACGGCAAGCTTGCTTGACGGTGGGGACAAGGCTTAATGACCCGCTCCCACATGAGCAAGAAGTGGGGCGAATGCCACACGAGATTGCGAATGCGGGTAGGATTGTGGGAGTGC
>JAFSYD010000340.1 GCA_017443685.1 Lachnospiraceae bacterium
CCGCTTTGCGCGGGTAAAACCGATATATCGCCGCCCGGCGCGCCGGGCAGCTTATTATTTTAATCTTCCTCGCACGGATATTTCTTCGCTGCCTCCAAAATATCCTCCGGGGACTCCGCCTGTGCCAATGCATCGATCAGCGGGTCATTCATAAAGACGGCCATGAGCTGCTGGATATTTTCCAGATGCTCATTCGGATTCGCCGCGGAAAGCGTAAAGAACACGTTCGCCTCTTTTTTCTCGCCATCCTCGTCCTCACCGAAATCGATCAGCTTCTTCGATGCCATAAAGCCGACGCCGGTCTTAAGCGCCCCGCTGGCATTCTCCTGCGTGTGCGGCATAGCGATGTTGTGCTCGAAGACCACGTAGGGACCGTATTTTTCGATGCAGTCAACGATCTGCTGATAATAGTCTTCCGTCACCGTGCCCGATTTTACCATCGGAAGGGTAGATAACCGAACCGCTTCCTGCCATGTCACGCCTTCGCCGTCGATAAAGCTGTAATTGCCGGATTCAACAATTCTTTCCAAAACGCCCATCACGCTACCTCCTTATTATAAGCAGGAACGGAACGGAATGTTCTGCGGATGCTCGAAGCAGTCCTCAAAGCCCCTGCGGTGATGATAATAGATCTTGTCCTTATCCTGCGGATATACGTACTTGCCGCCAACCTGCCAGAAGAACGGATGGAACTTGTATTCGTTGCGGTCCTTCTTGAAATCGTAAAGCACCTTGATTTCCTCGCAGTCCGCCTGGAAGTTCGTCCATACATCCCAGTGGATCGGGATAACGACCTTGCACTGCAGGTTCTCAGCCATACGCAAAACGTCAACAGATGTCATCTTATCCTGCATGCCGATCGGGTTCTCGCCGAAGGAACCGAACGCTGCGTCAACGTCGTGATCCTTGCCGTGCTTCGCGAAGTAGATCGAGAAATGCGAATCACCGGAATGATAAATGTTGCCGCCCGGTGTCTTCACAAGGTAGTTAACCGCCTTCTCGTCCATATCGGTCGGGCACTTGCCGGTCAGCTCCTCGCGGTCCTCACCGGTGGAGTCCGTAGTCACGATGCAGGTACGGTCAAAGCTGTCTAAACATACGATCTCCAGGTCCTTGATCTTGATCGTATCGCCCGGCTTAACGACCTTGCAGCGCTCAACCGGAACGCCCCAGTTCACCCATGTGTCAACCGACTTCTGCGGTCCGATGAACGGAACCGGGATCTCCTTACCGTTCTCATCCGTCGTCGTCATGCCGGAGTTGATCACGTGTGCCGCCCACTCAGCAGACATATGATCCTGATGATAATGCGTTGCCAGAACTGCGTCCACCTGCTTGAATGCGAACGGGTCGATCACAAACGGTACATTTCTTAAGTTCGGCTGCATAGCGCGTCCGCCGCACATATTTGCCATCTGATGTCCGACCGCCATCTTGCCGTTGCCGTGGGTCCGCTTGCCGTTGCCGCACCATAAGTCGATCGTAATGTTCGCACCGCCCGGAGTCTTGAACCAGATGCCCGTGCAGCCCAGCCACCACATAGCAACCTGCCCTTCAGGTACCACTTCATTTTCAATGTCCTCTACCAGCCATGTTCCCCATTCCGGGAAAGTGCTGTTGATCCAGCTCTCGCGTGTCATCTCTGAAACCTTGCTCATTTATGTCCTCCTTTTTCATAAATGTGTGAAAACCGATCATAAAACCGATTCCCAAATTAACGTGTCACCGTGCCTTTGCAACTACCATAACAAAAAATTTCACACTTTGCAATCACTTTTTGTTCGGTTATACGTTCACTTCCTCCCGTCATCCGCGTATATTTGTGCATTTCATCGCGTCGGAACCACGTATTTTCGCGGTTTTTCGGCATTATATTTTATGTTCATTTTCTTTTATGCACATTTTTTATAAATTTCAAGCGTCAATATTGGTTATTTTTTCGGCCATCCTTCCCGTATTTGTTCTTGAATTTGTTCATTTCACATATTATAATGGCAAATGAAAGTACACAACGATCATTTATTATATGTTCGTTTATATGTGCGATAACATTTTTACGTTCGTTTTACGTTTATGTTTCTTTTATGTTCAAGAAAGGAGAGAGAATGAAAGCTTACAGCATCGGTTTATACGAAAAAGCCATGCCGAGCGACCTGTCATGGAAGGAGAAGCTGATCTGCGCAAAAGAATGCGGTTATGATTTCGTCGAGATATCGATCGACGAAACGGACGACAAGCTTGCCCGCCTCGACTGGTCGAAGGAAGAACGCCTCGAACTCATTTCATTAATGTATGAAGTCGGGCTTCCGATCCGCAGCATGTGCCTGTCCGGGCACCGCAAGTATCCGTTCGGCGCATCGGATGAAGCGGTACGGGCGCGAAGCATGGAGATCATGGAAAAGGCGATCCGGCTCGCCGACGACCTCGGCATCCGCATCATCCAGCTTGCCGGTTATGATGTATATTATGAGGAAGGAACGGATGAAAGCCGCCGCCTGTTCGCCGAGAACCTTAAGAAAGCCACGCTGATGGCTTCGGCAAAAGGCATCGTGATGGGCTTTGAGACGATGGAAACGGAGTTTATGAACACCACGGAAAAATCCATGCACTATGTTAACCTTGTCGGCAACCCCTACCTCGGCGTTTACCCGGACTCGGGCAACCTGACGAACGCCGCGCTTACCTATGGCAATACGGTAACGGATGACCTGGAAACCGGACGCGGGCACATTTTTGCCCTCCATTTAAAGGAAACGACGCCCGGCGTGTTCCGCGAAGTTCCGTTTTTGACCGGGCACGTGGATTTTGATACGGTCATTGAAAAAGCATGGAGCTTGGGGATCCGCCGCTTCGTCACGGAAATGTGGTACGTCGGACAGGAAAACTGGAAGGACGACATCAGATTTGCCGTATCTTCCATGAGCAAAATTTTGGACAAACAGGAGAATTAACCTATGAAAGTTGAAAAAAAAGTAATTTCCAATCTGAACAAATGCTACGCTATGTCGGAGCTCACCTACAAAGGCGAGCACTGCTTTCTGGTCGCTGCCGAGAAGCAGGATCCGTGCTATCTTTTTAACGAGGAAGGCGAGCAGATTTCCACCGTATGGGAGCAGCCGGGCGGCGTTATGACAATGACCCCGGTACCGGGAGGCGACGGACAGTTTCTGGCTACGCATAAATTCTATTCGCCGAACGATTCCCTCGACGCGAAGATCGTGATCGTAACCCCGAAGGACGACGGTTCCTGGGATGTGCGGACGCTGTGCAATGCGCCGTTTGTACATCGTTTCGGCATTTTACACCGCGCGGGCACGGACTATCTGATCGTCTGCTGCTTAAAGACCGGACACGAATACAAGAACGACTGGCGCTTTAAGGGCGCATGCTTTGGCGCCGTTTTACCGAAGGATCTTTCCGGCTTTGACGAGGATCACCCACTTAAGCTCACCCTGATCAAAGACGGTATGTTAAAGAACCACGGCTTTTCCAAGACGATGCACGGCGGACACGAGGCAGCTCTGGTCGGTTGCGAGGAAGGCACCTTCCTCTTTGATCCGCCGGCCGTATGCGGCGCGGACTGGACGGTCACGCAAGTCTGCGACATTCCGTCAAGCGATTCCGTTCTGCTCGACTTCGACGGTGACGGCAAGCCGGAGCTCGGCACCATAAGCCCGTTCCACGGCAATTCACTGACGATCTACCACTTAGACGAGCACGGCCGTTACGTCCCGCAGTGGAAATACGGCGCTCCGGAAAAAGACACCGAAATGATCCACGCGACCTGGGCCTGCGAGATCCTCGGAAAGCCGACCTGGATCGTCGGCTGGCGCAAGGGCACACGCGAAACGATCGCGATCACCTGGGATGAGGCAAAGGGCGATTATCACGTTGATCTCATCGATAAGGAAACGGGCTGCGCGAACGCAATGCATTTCAAAAACAAGGACGGCGTCGACATCATCGTCGGAACGAACCGCGAGATCGACGAGGTTGCATACTACAGGATCACCGAATAAGAAAACGGATCAACTTCCCCGTCCCCTCTTTCACGGGGATGGGAGTTGTGCTACAATAAGGAGGCAGTTTACTATGCTGGAACAGTTAAAAAAAGAAGTTTACGAAGCTAACATGGAATTACCCCGCCGCAACCTGGTCACCTATACCTGGGGCAACGTCAGCGGCATCGACCGCGAGCAGGGACTTTTCGTCATCAAGCCGTCAGGCGTGGAATATGACGAATTAAAGCCCGAAGATCTGGTTGTTATGGATTTAAAGGGCAACAAGGTTGAGGGCGATATGAATCCCTCTTCCGATACGAAGACGCATATGGTCCTTTACAATATGTTCCCGGAGATCGGCGGCGTGGTGCACACGCACAGCCCGCACGCGGTCGCATGGGCTCAGGCCGGCCGCGATATCCCGGCTTACGGCACAACGCACGCGGATTACTTTTACGGACCGATCCCCTGCGCAAGGAACTTAACGCCCGAAGAGATCGACGAAGACTATGAGCTTAACACCGGCAACGTCATCGTAGAGACGTTTAAGGAACGCGAGATCAATCCCGTTTACGTGCCGGCAGTCATCTGCCGCAACCACGGTCCCTTTACCTGGGGCAAGGACGCCGCACAGGCAGTTTACCACGCGGTCGTCCTGGAAGAGGTCGCTAAGATGTCGATCTTCACCGAGATGGTGAACCCAAAGGTGGAAAGCGCGCCGCAGTGCATCCAGGACAAACATTTTTCCAGAAAGCACGGCCCGAACGCGTATTACGGACAAAAGTAACCCGATCCTATTCCGGCAGGCGGCACGACATAGCGCCGTTTGCCGGTTAAAATATCCACATCATCATAAAGGAGAAGTTATGACAGCATCGGAAAAGAAAGACTTACAACTGACTGCCGTTCGTGTCAGAGAAGACATTTTAACGGCGACGCACGGCGCGAAATCCGGACATCCGGGCGGCAGCCTTTCCGCCGCGGATATGTTCACCTATCTGTACTTCAGGGAAATGCGCATTGACCCGAAGGATCCGAAAAAGGACGACCGCGACCGTTTCGTTTTATCAAAGGGGCACACGGCGCCGGGCCTGTATTCGGCTCTCGCGATCCGGGGCTATTTCCCGGAGGAGGATCTTGCGAACCTCCGTCACACGGACTCATATCTGCAGGGCCACCCGAACATGAACACGGTTCCGGGCATCGATATGTCCACCGGTTCCCTGGGGCAGGGGCTTTCCGCCGCAGCCGGCATGGCAAAAGGCGCGAAGTACCTCGGCAAGGACATCAACGTATACTCCCTTCTCGGCGACGGCGAGCTTGCCGAAGGACAGATCTGGGAAGCGACGATGTTCGCGGCGCACTATTCGCTCGACAACCTCTGCATCATCGTAGACAAGAACGGCCTGCAGATCGACGGCTGGACGAAGGACGTTATGAACACCGATCCGGTCGACGAGAAATTCAAGTCCTTCGGCTGTGATGTCATCTGCATCAACGGGCATGATTTTGACGAGATCGAAAAGGCATTCGACAGATTCCATAAGAACCACGGCTCCGGCAAGCCGACCTGCATCATTATGTCCACCACCAAAGGCAAGGGCGTATCTTATATGGAGAACCAGGCAGGCTGGCACGGCAAGGCGCCGAACGACGACGAGTACAAGCAGGGCATGGAAGAGCTTGCGGCTGCAAGAAAAGCAATAGAGGAGGCGTAAAATGGCAGAGATTACGAAGATCGCTACACGCGACAGCTACGGCAACGCATTAAAAGAATTAGGCGCCACATGCGACAACCTGGTCGTTTTAGACGCCGACCTCGCAGGCGCAACGAAGACCGCAACCTTCCAGAAGGCTTTCCCGGACCGGCATTTTGACTGCGGCATCGCAGAGGCGAATATGATCAATGTAGCGGCCGGCCTTTCCACAATGGGCCTGGTTCCGTTCGCGGCAACCTTCGCCATGTTCGCCGCCGGACGTGCCTATGAGCAGGTAAGGAACACCCTGGGTTATCCGCATCTGAACGTGAAGATCGGCGCGACGCACGGCGGCATTTCCGTCGGCGAGGACGGCGCTTCTCACCAGTGCTGCGAGGATTTTGCGCTGATGCGCACGATCCCGGGCATGACCGTTATGTGCCCGTCCGACGATATCGAAGCAAAGGCCATGGTAAAGGCCGCTTACGAGATGGAAGGTCCGGTCTATATGCGTTTCGGACGCGCGGCGACGCCGGTATTCCATAAAGAGGATTACAAATTTACCATCGGCAAGGGCGAAGTGCTTCACGAGGGCACGGACGTTGCCATCATCGCGAACGGCATCATGGTCCCCGAAGCGATCGACGCATGCGAGCAGTTAGAGAAGGACGGCGTATCCGTTTACCTGATCAATATGCCGACGATCAAGCCGCTCGACGAACCTCTCGTTCTTGACGCTGCAAAGAAATGCGGACGCATCGTCACCGTTGAGGAGCACAACATCATCGGCGGTCTCGGCGAAGCGGTTGCCGGATATTTGAGCGAAGTACATCCGACTCCGGTCAAACGCATCGGCGTAGGCGATGAGTTCGGTCACTCCGGTCCGGCAGGCGAGCTGTTAAAAGCATTCGGCCTGTGCGCAGAGAACATCGTTAAGGTGACCAAAGAGTTCAACAAATAATCAACTAAATGATGCGGTATTGATTGACCGCAGACGCTATATGTAGTAGAATAGTTCCGACAGGTAGTTTTACCTGCCGGAATTTTTTAAAAGGAGTAACGATCATGGCAAAAGTAAGCCCCTCCGTTTTATCGGCGGATTTTGCAAAACTCGGCGAAGATTGCCGCAAGGTCCTTGACGCCGGCGCCGATATGATCCATTTTGATGTGATGGACGGAGATTTTGTCGATAATATCAGCATCGGCATTCCTGTTCTGCAATGCTTAAAGGCGGCTTTGCCGGACGCGTATATGGATGTCCATCTGATGATCACGGATCCGCTGCGCTACGTCAAAGAATTCGCCGACGCGGGCGCGGACTGCATTTCCTTCCATGTTGAGGCAGCAAGCGATATTCTGGCAACGATCGCGGCAATTGACGCATTACAGAAGGACGCCGGGCTGGTTGTCAATCCGAACACGCCGGTCGAATCCGCCTTCCCGTATCTGGACGATCTGGCGCTTGTGCTTGTTATGGGCGTCGTACCCGGACACGGCGGACAGGCGTTCCGTCCCGAAACGCTCGACAAGATCCGCGCGCTGCGCAGTGAGTGTGACCGCCGCGGACTTTCCACGGACATATCGGTAGACGGCGGCGTGAAGCTTTCCACCACCGCCCCGCAGTGCGTCGAGGCCGGTGCGACCATATTAGTCGCGGGAAGCGCGATCTTTGGCGCCGACGACATCGCGGCCGCAGGAGCGGAATTTAAGAAAATATAATAATATTTCTCTCCATACCCAGACCTGCTCCGCATCGCGGGGCAGGTCTTTTTTTATATGATCCGCGCAGCTGAAAGTGACGATCGCTCTTACAGCTGCAGTTTTTCGGTATAAAAAAAGCCCTCGCCAAAAGGGCTTTTCAGCATATATGGTTATAGTGCAAATGTGTTATGAACCGTGATCGTATCTACCGGGCTGTCCCAATCCGAACGGTAATCCGATACGTCACCGGTATTTACCACGTTTTTGATCACTGCCGTGTCAACAATAAACTCGCTGCAGCAGCCGTTCGCCGAAAAGATCGGAGCCGCCTTCATATCACCGACGATACACGGGATCACCGTACCGTTCTCTAACGTCAGATCAATGTACTGTCCGCGGCTTGCCCCGAAGGAATAACCGACCGCAACCAGATATCTTCCCTGCACCATCCGGAACCCGTCCGCATTCGTCTGTGCCATCGTCTGCAAGGTACCTGCCTTACCGCGACGGATCACACGGTAGGATTCATACGATTTGTTGCCGCTGTAGCTCGGCACTTCATAGGTGACCGACGATGTGGAAACAGCCGCCTGTTCATCCGCAGCCTGACTGTCCGCAGATACATCCGCTGCCTGCTCCTGCTCAGCTGCCGCCGCGGACTCAGCCGCGATATTCTCAACAGCAGTGCTTTCTGCAGCCGCCTCACCTTCCGTCTCTTCGGTCGTACTTTCCGCTTCCTGCGCGGCATAAACCGTTTCTACGCCTACCGCGATCGTCTTCGTATCGTTCGAGCTTCCTTCCACCGCAATGGTCTTCGTTTCGTGCTCACTTTCCGTAACTACCGCATTCTTCGATGTTGCGGAGTATTCCGTTACCACGTCCTGCGACGCTTCTTCATATATATTCGCCTGCTCATAAACCGCTCCCGCAACTGCTGCCGGTGCTCCTTCCACACTGATCGATTCATAAGCCGATACATTCGTTCCATTTACCAGCATAAGACCTGCAAATGCTGCTGCCAATACTCTCGTTTTCTTCTTCGCATTCTTTAATGTGATCATAACAACACGGGTTGCTGCCCGTTCTCTTCTCCTTTCGTGCTACAATGGTTTCGCGAAAAACAATTTTCGCCCCTCGAAATTTTGCATTTTCATTTCAAGGTTGTTACACTATAGCACACATCTCGTAACATTTCCTTAACAATTTGGATTGTTTTTGAAAAAGTGCACAGATTAGTCGTTGTGTTTTTGTGCAAATACTATATGTTGTGATATGAATCTGATCTCATAATA
>JAFSYD010000341.1 GCA_017443685.1 Lachnospiraceae bacterium
ACTTGGCAGGATGCTTCAGGAAGTCAACGATCTCTTCCAGTTCTTCCTTTTCTTCTTTCAGGCCCGCGACATGATCGAACCGGACGTCCACCTTATCCTGCGACGTCTTGCGTGCGTGGCTCTTGCCGAAGTTCATCATCCGCGAATTGCCCAGTCCCAGCGCACCGCCCATACCCGCCTGGCCATTCATCATGATCATGAACAAAAGGAAAAGCACAGCCACCACGATCAGCATCGGCAGCATATCGGAAAGCCACTGATCCTGCGGAACATCGGTAATCGTGTAGGATACCCCGATGGACTTGAGCAGATCCTCCAAATCCCCGACATCGGACAGATAAAGTGTCCGGGCTTCCGTGCTTCCTTTTAACAGGATGCGTGCCGAACCGGTTGGCACCTCTGCGTTCTGATGGATCTCGACGGATTCGACCCCGTCCTCCTTTAAAGCGGAATACAGCTGCGCCCACGTAAAGGTCGGCGCTGACTGCCCGGCAAAGAAATACCAAAAGAAGATCACCATCAGTATCAGCAATATATACAGCCCGAAGCCGTTACTGTATGACTTCATTTTCATCGTTAAATCTTCCTTTGATTAAGGTTCAACCACGCCGATATACGGAAGATTGCGGTATTTCTGGTCATAATCGAGCCCGTATCCGACCACGAAGGCATCCGGGATCGTAAACCCGATGTAGTCCATGGTCACATCCACCTCACGCCGCTCGGGCTTATCAAGCATCGCGCAAAGCTTAATGCTCTTCGCGTGCCGGTCGGCGAATAGATTCGATAAGAACTGAAGCGTATGGCCGCTGTCAATAATGTCTTCGACGATCAGGACATTCTTACCGTCCACCGATACATCCAGATCCTTTTTGATCATTACCTCGCCCGTCGAAACCGTCCCGGCACCGTAGCTGGACGTCGCCATAAAATCAATGGTGACGGGAGCCGTAATACGCTTCGCAAGCTCGCAGGCAAAGAAGCACGCACCCTTCAGGATGCATACCAATACGATCTCCTCTCCCGCGTAATCCTCCGAAATCTGTGCACCAAGCTCGGAAATCCGCTTCACCAATTCTTCTTCCGGTAACAGTACTTTAATATTATCGCTCATTGTATCCCCCATTCTGGTAAACCTCAAAAATCATTTTTTTATTTTAACATAATTCCATCCGTTCGCATAGGATTTTTTACCCCTTTTTGTCGTTTGGTGCATTCCGGCCGGACTTTTCCTCCCAAACGAGATAATCTCCTTCGACCCGCACCCGGTATGCGCCGGGAATATCGAGCTTCGTCCCGTTCGGCGCCGAGAAAAGGGCACTAACTGCTCTAATATGCGTCGAAGATACGTTGCGTACCGTCTGATTCCTTTTATAAATCCACGCTTTAATAATCCTGTTTTGCACTTCAGGCGGATAAGCAGCCACCAACACTCTATTCAATTTTAAATTAATTATTGCTTCATTTGCCGCAAATATCGCATTCTTTTCTATCTCATCTTCGATTTCCTGTAATGTCCGGGCCGTTTGACCGATATGCGTGACTGCCTGCGGATTGATCGCGATAAGCATCGGCAAAATATTGTGCCGGATGCGGTTTCTCGTGTATGAGTCCTCGAAATTCGTAGCATCCGTGCGAAATTCCTGTCCGCATGCAGCAAGCCATACCTCAATCTCGGCGCGTGTTATGCTAAGAAGGGGGCGGATGATGCGCAGCTGCCGTACACTTCTGCCTGCGGAATCACTCTCTCCCTTTTTTTCAAGAGACTGCTCCACGCACTGCATTTGTGAAGTGTCTTTGTCGAATGACACGGGCATCCATCCCGCCAGAGGCGCTTCCGCCTGCATTCCGCAGAGCCCCTTTAATCCCGTTCCGCGGATCAGATGCATCAAGACCGTTTCCGCCTGATCATCCGCATTGTGGGCCAGTGCCACCTTCACATCTTTATCCGGATACATCGTATCCGCCGCTTCCAGAAATGCTTCGCGACGCAGATTCCGCGCTGTCTCCTCCTCGGATATGTGTGTCGTTTTTTCGGCACGGACGTCCACCTCCTTTAAGCAAAACGGTATGCCGTTCTTTTCGCAGAGCTTTTGGACAAATGCAGCGTCTGCCTTGCTTTCGCTTCCGCGCAGCCCATGCTCAACATGAACCACCCCCAGCGTAAATCCGATTTCCTGCGCCAGTTCTTTTAACACAAGAAAAAGGCAGACCGAATCCGCTCCGCCCGATACCCCTGCCAGGATCTGATCTCCCGGCGCCAGCAATCCGCTCTCGCGAACTATGGCCGGGATATTTTTTCCTTTTCCCATATTATACTCCTTGCCGTATCCATTCTTATAATATGATTCAAGGGTCAAAAGCCTGTTCCCACGGCAAGCTTGCTTGACGGTGGGGACAAGGCTTAATGACCCGCTCCCACATGAGCAAGAA
>JAFSYD010000342.1 GCA_017443685.1 Lachnospiraceae bacterium
GGTGAACGGCACGAGATTATACGACGCGGTGTCGCGGTCCGCCCGTCCAAAGCTGTCCGCAAAAAACAAGCCATAGCTCAAACACGCCAGATAACCGGCAAAGATGGCATTTTTTACCAGAAGAAAATTCAATTCCTGTTTGTTCGACATAATTATTCTATTAATTCGAAGCCGTTCAAAAAAACTTTTCAAACGGCACTGTCCCTTTCAAAAATCACACGCCGTACGTTTCATAATATGCGTCGATCTGCGCTTTGCGCGCATCGTCGATGAAGATATGTCCGCGGTATTCCTTATTGTACAGGCACTCTGTCACATCCGCCATCGTAACGATCGCCGCCGTCTTCATCCTAAATTCCTCCGCAAGCTCTTCAAGGGCGCTTTTCGTCCCCGTACCGCGCTCCTGCCGGTCCACCGACACCACAAGCCCGATCACCTCACAGTCGGCCTGCGCCTTGATCAGCGGGTAGTTCTCCCGGATCGAGGTACCCGCCGTCGTTACGTCCTCGATGATGAGCACCTTATCCCCGTCTTTGATCGGTGCACCGAGAAGCTTTCCGCCCTCGCCGTGATCCTTCGCTTCCTTGCGGTCGGCACAATAGGAAACGTCATCCGCGCCGAAAGCAGTCGAAAGCGCGATCGACGTAGCGACCGAAAGCGGGATTCCCTTATACGCCGGCCCGAACAAAATGTCAAACTCCGTCCCGAAATGAGCTTTTATCGCCGCCGCGTAAAACTCGCCGAGCTTCTTTAACTGCGCTCCCGTCCGGTAAAACCCGGTATTCACGAAAAACGGCGTGTTCCGTCCGCTTTTCGTCACAAAATCCCCGAACCGCAATACCTCGCAGTCGATCATAAAATGAATAAAGTCTTCTTTATACTGTTCCATGCTTATCTCCTCCGCTGCATCCAAATCCGCATCGCCGTTTCCGCTCGGACCGTAAGCCCATCCTGCGCGGCTTTTGTTTGCCTCTTTCTACTTCACTGCCCCGATCAGATCCTTTATATCCCGTACGCCGTGCCGTTCCATGTACTTTTCGATGCCTTCCACAATATCCATAGTCGTCCGCGGCTCGTAGAAGTTCATCGTCCCCACGGACACCGCCGTTGCCCCGGCCAGTATCATCTCGATCGCATCCTCCGCCGAAGCGATCCCGCCCATGCCGATGATCGGAATGTTCACCGCGTTGGCGCACTCATATACCATCCGCACCGCAACCGGGTGGATCGCCGGCCCCGAAAGGCCGCCCGTCTTATTTGCTAACAGAAAGGTCTGCCGCTCCACATCGATCTTCATGCCCGTGATCGTATTGATCAGTGAGATCGCGTCCGCCCCGCCGGCCTCCGCCGCCTTTGCCATCTCACTGATACTCGTGACATTCGGCGAAAGCTTCATAATGACCGGCTGTCCTGCCGCGTCCTTTACCGCGCGGGTGATATCCTCGACCGCCCCCGCATCCGTACCGAAGGTGATCCCGCCTGCCTTAACGTTCGGACAGGAAATGTTGATCTCCAGAAGATCCACCGGCTGCCAGGCTAATTTACGCACAACGTTTAAGTATTCCTCCTTGCTGTGCCCGCAGACGTTGACTATGATCTTCGTATCAAATCGTCTTAAGAAGGGAATATCGCGTTCGATAAACGTATCGATCCCCGGGTTCTGCAGCCCGATCGCGTTCAGCATCCCCGAGGGGGTCTCACACACCCGCGGCGTCGGATTGCCCATCCACGGCTGGTCGGCAACGCCCTTCGTCACCACCGCGCCGAGACGGTTCAGATCAATGTATTTGCTGTATTCCTCGCCGCTGCCGAAGGTTCCCGACGCGACCATGACCGGATTGTTAAAATCCACATCCGCAATGGACACCGAAAGGCTTCTCATAAGACCACCTCCTGCGCTTCGAACACCGGCCCGTCCTTGCAGACGCGCTTATTATGCACCTTCGAGTGCGTATCCACAGCCGCGCTTTCACAGACACAGCCTAAGCAGACGCCAACGCCGCACGCCATCCGCTCTTCCATCGAAATGTACGCCGGGATGCCCCGCTCGCCGGCCCACGTGCGGATCGCTTTTAACATCGGCTTCGGTCCGCAGGCGAATATGACATCGGCATCAAGCCCCGCTGCACAGATCACATCCATCACCGTTCCTTTTTTGCCGATGCGCCCGCTGTCGCTTGCAATATGAACCGGAAATTCCACCGCTTCGAATTCCTCCAGAAGGAACGCCTCATCGCGATAGCCCAAGACGATATCCGCCTCGCCCTTCCATTCCTCTGCCAGCGCCAGCATCGGCGGAATACCGACGCCGCCGCCGATGATCAATGCTTTTTTGTTCGGCTTCTCCGTCGGAAAAC
>JAFSYD010000343.1 GCA_017443685.1 Lachnospiraceae bacterium
AACCGGCCGTATCCTCTGCCGCGCCGGCCGTTACGTCCACATCCTGCGCCTGCTGCCCTAAACTATCCGCCTGGTCCTTATCCGGCGCCTTCACCTCTTTTACCGTGACAAACACCAGAAGAGCAACCACCACGATCACCGCACAGGCGATCCCGGCTTTTTTCATTTTCGCCTGCTGTTCCTTTTTCGCACGCTCCTCTGCGCGGCGCTGCTGCGCCAGCTTCTTATTTTCCTTTTTCATTCCTCAAAACTCCTCCTTATTACTGCAAGTAATTCTGACTTACTTACGTCCGGTTGGCTTATCTAATTCTTTTTTACCGCAAGCATCGCAAGCACCTCTTTCGGCGTCATATTCCGGATGCCGTCCGGATCGGTAAGACCGCCGCCCGCTCCCGACACGTCCCACAGAAAGGCACCGGCCTCGTTTCCCGAGAAAGCAAAATACGCACCCGGACTTACAAGCTGCGTCGGGTAATACGAATGCCATACCGGACAATGCGCACTCATATAGGCATCCGCTAATCGGTACGCCTCACAGTCCGTGCTGCGTCCGACCGCGGAAAGCTGCACACCGCCGCCCTGCTGCCCGTATATGTTCTTCGACGGGATGGAATGCGCGATCAAAACGCTTCCGTCCGAACACGTACCCAGCGAAAGCCATACGTGACCGTTCATGCTCATAATATCTCCCGGCCTCATCGACGCGCCGCACACCGCACCCGTCAGGGACACATTTTGCGTAAAAGTACCCCAGCCACGACCGGCGAGTGACTTCGCAAAAGATGTCGATTTGGTAACATACCCTTCTCTTCCGCCTGCCGTCTCAAACGTATTGTAAAGCGTCCAGCCAAGATACCCCGAACAGTCCAGACCCGCGTAGCCGTATTCGTTGAACCCGCCGTACGGGTAATAGCTTGCCGCCGTCCCATCCTTGTAGGTATAATTCCGGTAATGGGACAGATAAAAGGTCTGCCACTCATACGGCACCCCGATCGTCCTTGCCGAAAGCCCTGCCCCGGTATCCTGCCAGTTCCATCCGCCGCCGTATACGTACAGCGTCCCCCCGACCGGCATCAAAGCCGTGGAAAGGAAATTTTTAAGCGTCCTCATCCCCGGCGTCCCGCCTGCCGCAAGATATGCCGGCGCGACAACCTGCCGCGGCTTTTGGGGCTGTACCGATACGACCGTCCCACTTGCCACGGTAATCACGTACGTATCCCCTTCGATGAGAAGGTTTTGGATCGGATAATCCGGACCGTTTGCGACCGGTAAGACCGTCTCCGATCCATTGATCAAAAACCGGTACCGCAGACTGTCGGCGTGAAAAATATCGACGCCCTTCCCGCCATAATCATACACGCCAAGATAGGTTGCCGAAAAGCTGTTCGCATCCTCAGCCGCAGCCGTCATTCCCGGCGCACATAACAAGAAGCATAAAAACAATGCGAGGATGCTTCCAAACGCGCGCCGTTTATCATATTTTTTCATACGACAAACAAATCCCTTTCGCGGCGCGATCCGTCCGGCCGCGCCTTTCCTTTAATAGAGACTCACCAAAATCTCCACACACTTGTCAATGCCGAACACGCTCGAATCCATGCAGATGTCATAATACTTCGCATCGCCCCACTGGATATCGGTGTACAGCTGGCAGTATGCGCGGCGGCGCTTATCCATCTTACGCAGATACTTGACCGGATCGCCGTGGGCCTCGTGATATTCGTTCGTGATCCTCTCGAGCCTTGCTTTCGTAGACGCCGTAATGAATACGCGCAGCACATCCTGCTTATCCTTTAACACATAGTCGGCGTTCCGGCCGACGATGACGCAGGATTCCTTGTCGGCGATCTCAAGGATCGTTTCCCGCTGTACGTTCCAGATCTCATCCTGGATCGAATGTCCGTTGTAATCGCGTCCGGCAAGCGCCGAAAGCATCCAGCTGCCCGATGACGTATACTCGCCGTTCTCCTTGATGTATTTTTTATCGAATCCGGTTTTCTCCGCGATCCGATCCAGCAATAAACTGTCGTAACAGTTGATCCCCAGCTTTTCCGCCAGCTTCTGCCCGATCGTACGTCCCGCGCTGCCGTATTCCCTGCTGATTGAAATGATCCTGTTCATAGAACCCCTCCTTTTCATACCGTAAGAAACGCTCCCTGATATATCTATGTGCAACTATTTTACGACTCCTGTGCCTCGGCCTCCATCTCCATTTCAAGCTCCATATCCTCCATCAGCTTACGTGGGATCAGAGCCTTTGCCACATTCATCGCGTGATCGGAGCAGCGCTCCAGCTCAGCACTCATATCCGTATAGACATGTCCTGCCGACGGCTCGCACTTGCCCTTCATCATTCGGGTAATATGCTTTTCCACAACCTCTTCCGTTATCTCGTTGACCGCGTCCTCGGATGCCTGTGCCTCGGGAAGCAGTTCGAAGTTCTCCTGTGCAAAGATCTTGATCGACAGATCGATCGTCACATTTGTCTGCTCGGCCAGCCGCAGCATCTCTTTTCTGGCGTTCTTGGAAAACGCTTCCTTCGGATTCGCTACCTTCTCGATATAATGCGCGATATTCTGCGCGTGGTCACTGATCCGTTCAAAGTCGGACAGGATCAGCGTAAGTTCCGACGCGCGGAACGCGTCTGCCTCCGGCAGCTCCATTGTCCGAAGCTCGATCAGACGGTTCGCGATCTCATGGCAGAGGTAATCCACGATCTCCTCCGTCGTGTCGACACGGGCAACCATTTCCTCGTCCGCCTCAAAGAACGCCGTAACCGCATCCTTTAAGTTGTCTCTGGCAATGATCCCCAGTCGCTCGCATTCCAGCATCGCCTGTCGGATCGTGATCGCCGGCAGCGTATTTAAGGTATCCACCATATAGATGAGCTGACGCTCTTTTCTTGAGCGCGTCTCCTCCGGCAGTACCGGGATCAGTATCTCGGTCAGCTGCGCGATGTATTTGGAGACCGGGAACAAAATGATAACCGCCGTGATCGCGAAGATCGTATGGGTATTCGCGATCTGACGGCCGACGGCGTTCGGCGACAGCGACTGGATCGCCGTTAATATCTGCGGGAAAACATGGATCAGCGTGCAAAGGATGATCGCACGGAACAGGTTAAACAGCAGATTCAAAAGCGCGGTCCGCTTGCCTGCGCGGTTCGTCGTCAGGCTTGCTAAAATATTCGGCGTGACCGAACCGACCGCCGCACCGATGACCAGGAACACCGCCGTGTGGTAATCCAGAATTCCCTGGATCGCGAACGCCTGAAAGATGACGACAGAGGACGACGAGCTTTGCAGCAGGGCCGTAAACGCCAGACCGAACGCTACCGCAAGGAAAGGATTCTCGAGGGTAGATAAGAAGGAGATAAACCGCGGCGACTGCGATAAGGGCACGATCGCCTGCTTGATCATCGAGATACCGACGAAGAGCATTCCGAAGCCCATCACGATACTGCCGATGTGCTTTACGACCGGCTTCTTGATAAACAGGAACATGATGCAGCCGGCAAAAAGCAGCGTCGGTGCAAAAGCGCCGATGTCAAACGCCGTGATCTGTGCGGTCACCGTCGTACCGATATTGGCGCCCATGATGACGCCGATCGCCTGCGTGATCTCCATCAGTCCGGAATTCACGAAACCGATGACCATCATATCGGTAGCCGAAGAGCTCTGGATCAGGATCGTTACGGCAATACCGAGGAATACCGCCATCACGCGGTTCGTCGTCACGTGCTCTAAGATCGCGCGAAGCTTATCGCCTGCCGCGTTCTGCAGGCCCTGCGACATAATATTCATGCCGAACAGGAACAATCCGACACCACCCAGTAATTGAAAAAACAATGTAACCGTCATACCTACTTCCCTCTAACTATAAGAGCAGCGGTTCACCCGCATTTTGTAAAGAATATTTACTCCGCTTTACTCCCCGACCGATACGTTTTCATCGTCAAACACCGCTTCTAAGCCGTGCTTCGCGTATATATCGGTAAAAATACCCTGTGCCGTGTCCGTAAGGCTCTCCGCCGCTTTCTTAGACGGCCCGTTCTGCTCCAATTCGATTGCCACACGCGTATGGAATGCATTCACGATGCCCTTTTCCAGCAGGCTCTCCGACAATGCGGACACTGCTTCCTCATAAACCATATCCTGCGGATCCCAATCGGCCAGTGCCTCTTTTGCTTTTGCGTTCAGTGCCTGCACACTGACGATGATCGGCTGCTGCTTTCGCACATCCACATACAGCCGGATCGCGGCCACCGCGTCTATGCGTACCGCCGCATACCGTTCGTACACGGCATCCGCCGGTGGCTCCGTCGGCTTTGCGCTTATGGCACCGGCAACCGTGCTTGTTTCGGGCGGTGTTACCTCCTCCGCCGCGTTCCCCTTTCGCCCCCACGGAACCGAACAGCCCGTGGCACAGACGAAGACGAAGAGCAGCATTACGGTATAAGCCACCCGTACCAGTCTTTTCTTCATATCAGCTTCAATTCCTTCATTGCATAAGGGATTCCTTCGTCATGCAGATCCTTCGTCACGAAATCCGCGATCTTTTTCACCTCATCCATCCCGTTGCCCATTACAACGGCCGTTCCCGCCGCTTGCAGCATCGACAGATCATTGACGCTGTCTCCGAAGCATACGGTATCCGCAATATCCACCGCAAGGATCTCGCAGAGGCGCTCGATCCCGCTTGCTTTTGAAAACCCTTTCGGCGCCATCTCGACGATCGTCGATTCATGGATCATAAAATCAAAATCATCGCCCAGCTCCTTTTGACACGCCTCGTGTGCCCAGGGCTTAGTCGCGCAGGACAGCTTGGATATCTCCCACTGTCCCCAATGATCGGCAATGGTAAGCCTGTCGTCACCGAGCTCTTCTATGATCTTGGCCCCGAACTTATCGTCCTTAAAATCCTCATCGTCAAAATACAGATGGTACCGCCCCTCTAAGATCGGGCGGAAACTGTGCTTTCGCACCACCTCAAGCACCCATTCCACATAATCGACCGGCAGTGTATGGTACAATACCACCTCATCGCGATACTCGATCATTGTGCCGCAGCCGGATACGATCCCGTCAAAGCCCACGGCAAACAACGCCGGATGCCGGATGAAACACCGGCTCCTTCCCGAATTGATAAAACAAAGATGTCCGTTCGCCTGCGCCTCGCGTATCGCCTCCACCGTGCTCCCGGGAATTACGTTATCGAAATCCCAAAGCGTCCCGTCAATGTCAAAAAATAACAGTTTGCGCCCCATAATCTATCCTTTTATCACAACAGGCTCCCCTGTCATTTCCAATACCCCGTGGGATACATGCACCTCGTCTTTGTCGATCAGGTTCGCATAATCTCCGTCGGGCAGATCGATCCGGATGCTGCCGATCTCCTTTGCCACACAAAAGGCTCCGTAAAGCTTTCTTCCTTCCGCGGTATAGCTCGCAAGGATCGTTCCCGGACGGATCTCCTTTGCCTCGAAGGCTCCCTTTGAAAACAGCGCATCCTTCTTTTTCATCTGCGAAAGCTCACTGATCAGCTCCGAGATGTCCTCGCCGCCGTTCCAGTCGATCGGATCCTTTTCAAACAGGGACGGGGTATATTTTGCCGATACCTCCTGCCCGTTATAGATCAGCGGCGTGCCCTTTTCGAAGAAGGAAAACGCCAGCCAGTTCCTCCGGATCCGCGCATCGGGAATCAGCTGTACCGCACGGGCACGGTCATGATTCTCCAGAAAACGAAGCTTTATGTAATTCTCCGGATAAATGACCTCCTGCTCATTGACGCGATCCAAATACGCGCTAAGCGGGATCTTCCCCGTCACCGCGTCAACAAAATCGTCATAGGTATCATAGTCATAGCACATGTCAAAGGCCTGATAGAGCTCCCCGTCGGACAATACCGCAACGCCGTCCTTCCGCAGCATACGGATGAACCCCGGCTCACCGGACTCTGCCAGCCACATACAGCCCGGGCGCACCTCTTCGACCGCCTGCCGCGCCGCCAGCCAGAAATCCAGCGGGATCATCGGCGCCACATCGCACCGGAAGCCATCCACGTATTTGGCCCAGTCGCAGAGTGTCGCTATGAGGTATTCCCGCAGTGAATCATTGGTATGATCCAGGTCGACGATGTCCGACCAGTCCGCCACACGCGGCGCAGGATGGCCGCTCTTGTCGTGGTAAAACCACTCCGGATGGGCGTTCGCCATGATCGAATCCGGCGATGTATGGTTGTAAACCACGTCAATGATACACTTCATTCCGCGGTCGTGAATGTTCTCGATCAGCCGCAGAAAATCAACAAGCGAGCCGTACTCGGGATTGATCGCGCGATAATCCCGGTTGGCGTAGGGACTGCCCAGCTTCCCCTTCCGCTTTGCCTCACCGATGGGATGGATCGGCATCAGCCAGATGATATCGACACCGAGCTCCTGCAAACGGTCGAGCTCCGCCTCCAGATCTATAAAATCCCCATCCTGTGAAAACTGACGCAAAAAGACGCAGTACATCATCTGATTACGATAGGTTACGTCGGTTCCTCTTGCCATTTGCATTACCCCCTTCTGATAAGTCCTTTAGCGCGCTAAGCGCCTCCTTCGGGAGCGGCGTCCATACATAACGGAAATCTACCGCCCGTACCGACCGCTTCGGAGCAAGCTCCAGATACGCATCCGGGGAAAAAAAGTATGTCTTCCCGCCGGTCGAGCGTGTTGCGTTCGCCGAAAGCTGCCTGTTGATAAGCGTCCCCTTCTCGTCCCGGACATCTACCTCGCTTAAGATCCCGCCGCCCTCCGAAAGGCTGATGCGGATCTGCTTTGTCTCCCCTGACAGGCGAAGCTGGAACACGCAAAAATCCGTTCCGTTATCCGCAACCTTACGCGGCAGGATCAGCTTCCGGTCAACCTCGCCATTGGCATAAACGATCCGCACCGGCACACTGTTCGCCCTTTTCCCCTCCGGCACGAGCGCGATCAGCTCATCGAGCGTGTACACCCTCTCCTCCTGCTCATCCGGATCGCCGGGCGGATTCTCCTCCCTGCCGACATACCGGTCAAACGCGCGTGCCATGCGGGCAAAGATCGCCCGCTTATTCTCGTTCATTTTAAAATGATCCCAAAAGACGTCCGGCTCCATGGATAAAAGCTTCGCATTGTCACCATGGAAATGGCGTTCGATCGCACGCCACAGCACATACGAAAACGGTACCGGAAAGTCCACACACCATTCATAATCGTAGATCGTCCAGGTCTGATCCTCCACGATCACACTGTCAAAATTCAGATCGACATCCGTCAGGTTTAAATACTCTTCCCCTTTTAAGCACTCCTCTTCATATTCCGTAAGCGGTCCGAACATCGCGGTAAAGCCCTTTTCTTCCCCGAACCGGACCACCTTTGCCTTCTTATCAAGGATCGACAGCTTCGCCGGAGACATCACGACGTCCGTAAAACGTTGCATCAGCCGTGCCGCACGCCCCACATCCCCCGCAAAGAGCATTTCGTTGATCATGTCGGACAGCTTCTTTCCTTTCAGAAAAGTAAACCCGACCCCGTTTTCTATCTTTACACAGGTGGCGATCTGCAGGCTGTACCCCTTGTAATACGCCGCCAGCCTGCCATAGGTCGTATAAAGAAGGTTCACATGCCTAAAGCTCTCGCCGGTAAGCGGCGTTTTCGTCACCGCCCGCTCGCCCGAGGGATACGCATAGATGCTTGTCCGAAGCGCAAACTCCGCCTTCCTGTTGTCCGAATACCTCGCATACTGCAATACGGGCGGCTGCTTCGGCGGGATCGCGGGATACGCCTCAACCAGAAATGCATTGGAAAACGGCGCGTACGCCCCCTCCTCCACGAGCAGGCTGCCGAACTTCTCTTCATCGAAAAGCGCGATTCGTTCCCTCCCCGGTCTGCCGTGATATTCCTCTCTTATATCCGGAAGCCACTCATCCGTATAGATGGCCCGCGTTTCATATTCATTTTCGTACGGATAATACAGCCGCGTCCTTTTATAACCGGCTCGTTCGAATATCCGAAGCAGTTCTTTTCTTGTGTAGCCGTTCCCTTCAGAAGAAAGCTTTGGTTCACTGATCCCGCGGTTCTTTTTCATCGGATGCCCCGACAGATATGCCGCTCCCATCCTGTTATGCTCGATCGCGATCAGCCTCCCGCCGGCTAAAATATGCCTTGCCAGAAGGCCGAGCACCTTCTCCTCGCTCATATGCCGGCTCTTCTGCCGTTCGAGCACGCCGCATAAGATGATCAGGTCAAAGCATTTATCATCCCAAAGGGACTGCAGGTCGTCCGCGCCGGCAGCTGCGACATCGGCACCCCTTTTTTCGAAGATCGTCCGTGCCGCCAAAAGAAACGCCGCCTCGTCCTCGTCCTCTCTGTCACGGATATCCGCCTCCCTTGAGACGGTAACGAGCAGCACCTTTGTTCCTTTTTCTGCCGCGATCCATTCGATCACGTTGCCTGTGCGCCCTGCGGCCACCTCCTGCTTTCCCACGGCATCTACCTTACAGACCTTCTGAGACTTCCAGCAGGTATTTCCCGTATTCTGTTTTTAAAAGCGGCTGTGCCAGCACCTTAAGCTGCTCTTTATCGATAAAGCCGCGCTTATACGCGATCTCTTCGATACAGGACACATAAAGTCCCTGCCGCTTCTGGAAGGTGGCAACGAAGTTCGCCGCCGCCAGCAGCATGTCGTGGTTCCCGGTATCAAGCCACGCAAAACCTCGCCCCAGCTTCTCGACATGCAGATCCCCACGCTCCAGATACGCGTTGTTCACCGCCGTGATCTCCAGCTCCCCGCGGGCCGATGGCGTAATATTCTTCGCGATCGACACCACGTCATTGTCATAAAAATACAGCCCCGGCACCGCGTAATTCGACTTCTGTTCCGCCGGCGTCTCCTCGATGGAGATCGCCCTGCC
>JAFSYD010000344.1 GCA_017443685.1 Lachnospiraceae bacterium
CAAGGCACTTGGCATTACCGTACCGATCGCACTGCATCTGGATCACGGTTCCTATGAAGGCTGCAAGAAGTGTGTAGAGGCAGGATTTACATCCATCATGTTTGATGGTTCCCATTATGACATCAATGAGAACATTGAGAAGACCAAGGAACTGGTGAAGCTGGCTCATGACAATGGACTTTCCATTGAGGCAGAGGTTGGTTCCATCGGCGGCGAGGAAGACGGCGTTGTAGGCGCAGGCGAGAAGGCAGATCCGGATGAGTGCAAGATGATCGCAGATCTGGGTGTTGACATGCTTGCAGCAGGCATCGGCAATATCCACGGCGCATATCCGGCTGACTGGGAAGGCCTTGATTTTGACGTACTGGATGCGATCCAGCAGAAGACCGGCATTATGCCTCTGGTTCTTCACGGCGGATCCGGTATCCCGGATGAGATGGTCAAGAAGGCGATCACTCTCGGCGTAGCCAAGGTTAATGTTAATACAGAGTGCCAGACAGCATTTGCGGCAGCAACCCGCGAATACATCGAGGCAGGCAAGGATAAGGAAGGAAAGGGCTTTGATCCGCGTAAGCTTTTGGCTCCGGGCGCGAAGGCGATCGAGGAAGAGACGAAGGCGAAGATCAAGCTGTTCGGTTCCGACGGCAAGGCATAATTTACATCGATACAAAGAAAATAGCGAATAAGGGTGCGTTTGCGCCCTTATTTTTTTAAAACGATCAGCGAAAGGAATAACACTATGGCCGAGACATCATACATCAACGCGGCGGAGATTTTCGGGGAAAATGTTTTCAACGATGCGACCATGCAGGAGCGCCTTCCGAAAAAGGTTTATAAGAAGCTCAAAGAGACGATCCGGGAGGGTAAGGAACTGGATTCCGAGACCGCGGATGTTGTGGCGCATGAAATGAAAGAGTGGGCGATCGAAAAGGGTGCCACGCATTTTACCCACTGGTTCCAGCCGCTGAATGGCATGATCGCGGAAAAGCACGATTCATTCATTACGGCGCCGATGGAGAACGGCAAGGTGCTCCTTAGCTTTTCGGGAAAGGAGCTCATTAAGGGTGAGCCGGATGCGTCCTCGTTTCCATCGGGCGGGCTCCGCGCGACCTTTGAGGCGCGCGGCTATACGGCGTGGGACTGCACTTCGCCGGCATTTGTGAGACAGGATGCAGCCGGTGCGACGCTGTGCATTCCGACGGCTTTCTGCTCCTTTACGGGAGAGGCTCTCGATCAGAAAACGCCGCTTTTGCGTTCCATGCAGGCAATCAACGAGCAGGCCCTGCGTCTGATCCGGCTGTTCGGCAATACCACGTCGAAGCGGGTGACGCCGTCGGTCGGCATCGAGCAGGAATACTTCATCATTGACCGGAAGAATTTCCTTGCGCGAAAGGACTTAGTCTACACCGGGCGCACGCTCGTCGGTGCAATGCCGCCGAAGGGCCAGGAGATGGACGACCATTACTTCGGTGCGATCCGCGAACGGATCGCCGCGTATATGAAGGATGTCAATAAAGAGCTTTGGAAGCTCGGCGTATCGGCGAAGACGCAGCATAACGAAGTGGCGCCCGCGCAGCATGAGCTTGCGCCGATCTATGCGGAGGCAAATGTCGCGGTCGATCACAACCAGCTCATCATGGAAACATTGAAAAAGGTTGCCTTTCGGCATGGTCTGCAATGCCTGCTGCACGAAAAGCCCTTCGCCGGTGTCAACGGATCGGGCAAGCATGATAACTGGTCTCTTGTGACCGATGACGGGATCAATCTGCTGGAACCGGGCAATACGCCGCACGAGAATATCCAGTTTTTGCTTGTTCTCTGCTGCATCTTAAAGGCAGTGGATGAGCACGCCGACCTGCTACGGGAGTCTGCGGCGGATGTGGGCAACGACCACCGGCTCGGCGCGGATGAGGCGCCGCCGGCGATCATTTCGGTATATCTCGGAACGCAGCTGCAGGACGTTTTGACGCAGCTCATTTCTACCGGATCGGCGACGCACAGCATAGAAGGGGAGCATCTGAAAACGGGCGTTTCCACGCTGCCGGATTTTCTGAAGGATGCAACGGACCGGAACCGGACGAGCCCGTTTGCTTTTACAGGCAATAAATTCGAGTTCCGCATGGTCGGATCCGAGGACTCGGTCGGCGAGCCGAACACGGTCTTGAATACGATCGTTGCGGAGGCGTTTTCGGATGTCTGCGATATTCTGGAGCAGGCGGATGACTTTGACCTTGCGGTGCACGATTTGATCAAGCAGCTGGCAAAGGCGCATGAAAGGATCGTTTTCAACGGCAACGGTTACTCCGAGGAATGGGTGGCGGAGGCGGCAAGGCGCGGCCTGCCGAACATCCGCAGCATGGTGGATGCGATCCCCGCGCTGACACGGGAAAAGACGGTGCGGCTGTTCGAGCGCTTCGGCGTACTGACCCGGTCGGAGCTCGCCTCGCGGGCGGAGATTGAATACGAGATATACGCGAAGAAGCTCAACATCGAAGCCAAGACGATGATCGACATCACAAGAAAGCAGATCATTCCGGCGGTGATCCGGTACACGACGACGCTGGCGTCATCCATCAACCAGGTGCGCGCAGCCTGCGACGCGGATGTCAGCACACAGACGCAGATGCTTCTTGAGGTATCGGATCTTCTGGCACAGGCAAGGGTGAACTTATCCAAGCTCGAACAGGCGGAGAGTGAAGGGATTGCGATGCCGCACGGGCGGGAGCGGGCGGTCTTTTACCGGGATCATGTTGCGACGGTGATGGAAAGCCTGCGCAAGCCTGTCGATAAGCTGGAAATGCTGGTGGATAAGGATATGTGGCCGATGCCGTCTTACGGAGATATGATCTTCGAGGTGTAAAAGCGATCTGCCGCCGGTCGGCGGCAGATCTTTCGGACATAAAAAAGAGGCCTGCCGTTATGATGCGGCGGGCCTCTTTTTTTCTAATTTGAAACCATGACCTGATCGTTGCTGTTCGTCGATGGGTGCTGCTGTGTGGGTGCTGTCTGCGTGGGCGCGGTGGGTGTTGTCTGTGTCGGCGTCGTCTGTGAAGGCTGCTCCGTTGTGCCGCCGGCCGGCTGCTGCGGCGTCGGCTCAATGGGCAGGCCTGTTTCGGGATCCGTCTTAAGGATCGTGTTATTGGTCTGTCCCTGATCGTCGGTTGTGGAGCGGATCACAATATCCTTGGTATAGATCGTTTTGTATTCCGGCTCCCAGTAGGGATTGACGCCGTTGGCCGTATGCAGCGAGCAGGTATGAGACAAAAGTTCTTCCGCGATGGAGTAAGGTCCGTCCGCGCCGCCCGGCTGCGCGCCGATGATGAAGATCCCGTTCGCCCGTACATCCGCCGGACAGTATTCCGAGGCGGGGATACCGGAAAGGTTGCAGATCACGACGGACGCGTGATGGTCACACTCCGTGGTCGGTTCGCTTCCTTTTGCAAAGTATTCGGTGTAGAGCATACTCCCCCGCGGGTCATTCTCGCAGACGCCTTCAATCGGAAGAAGCCCGGACTTTTTGCAGACCGTAACCTTTGTGATGCCTTCGGGAACCTCGAATTCTTTATTTGCCTTGCCCTCATGGATGCGGCTCATAACCGCGCGCCAGAGGTATTTAGAATACTGCGTGTAGCTCTGCGGCGTGTTGTCGTCGTAGCCGCCCCAGACCGTGCAGGTGTAATACGGGGAGTATCCGGCGAAAACGGTGTCGCGATCCTTGGTTGTCGTGCCGGATTTGCCGGCGATCGACATCCCGGCGAAGGCGGCGTTTTTGCCGGTTCCCTGTGTCATTACGT
The DNA here is from genome assembly GCA_017443685.1 of Lachnospiraceae bacterium. Classification (GTDB taxonomy): domain Bacteria; phylum Bacillota; class Clostridia; order Lachnospirales; family Lachnospiraceae; genus RGIG4930. The sequence goes on from JAFSYD010000344.1 coordinate 3,795, forward strand.
CCATCATCGCGTTGGTCATCAGCCATGCGGAAGTGGCCTTTAACACCTGACGGGGCTTGTTTTCCGTGTTGTCCAAAATGACGTTTCCGTTATTGTCGAGCACCTGTGTATACAGGCAGGGCTTGTTGTACATACCCTCGTTCGCTATCGTAGCGTAAGCGCCGCAGAGCTCTAAGTTCGTAACGCCGCGCGTGATGCCGCCAAGAGCAAGCGCCTGGTTGTTGTCGCCGCTGTCTAACGTGGTAATGCCGAAATCCTCCACATACTGGTAGCCTAAGCCGGTACCGATCTGGGTAAGCGTTTTTACCGCGACGACGTTGATCGAATTGATCGTTGCCTGCCGGATATTCGTATAGCCGCGGTAGGTGTCGTCGTAGTTGGAAAGCGAGGTGCCGTTCGCGTAAGTGGTCGGCGCGTCGTCCTGTACGCTTGCGAGTGTCATACCGCCTGCGTCAAGCGCCGGTGCGAAAGCGGCGAGTACCTTGAAGGTCGAGCCCGGCTGACGGGTGATGCCCGTGGCACGGTTCAGCGTTTTGCTGGCCTTTTTGTCTCCGCGGCCGCCGCATAACGCAAGCACGCTGCCGGTTGCCTGATCCATGACCGTTACCGCGACCTGAGGCTGTAAGGTGTAGATTACGATCTCGTTGCCTTCGTCGATCGTATCGCCCGGATCCATAATATCCGCTTTATACTTTTCAATCGCTTCGGCGGCAGCTTCCTCGGAGGGGAAGTTGATATCGTAGCTTTTGTCCTGTGCCTGGTAGTAAGAGAGCATGGTCTGCTCGCTGTAGTTTTCAAAGCTTCCGTCGAGCTTGGTGATCGTCAGGCGGTAAGAGAAGGACACCTGGGGTTCGTTTTTGTAATTTTCGAGGTTGTTGACCTCTTCGTCGACGATCTTCTGGATGGGAGTGTTCTGTGTCGATTTGATCGTAAGACCGCCGCGGTAAAGCTGGTTGTAGGCCTGGTTTTCGTTGTAGCCCTTTTCCTCCATCAGATCGTTCATCACCTGGTCGGTTAAGGCGTCGACAAAATAGGTGGTGGTCGTCGTCGCGATCTCCACGTTGATCGTCTGGATGCGGGCGTATACGTCATCCGCCATGGCTTTGTCATATTCGCCCTGTGAAATGTAGCCCATCTCAAGCATATTGCCGAGGGTTTTGGTGCGGCGCTTTTTGTTGTTGTCGGGATTGGAGATCGGGTTGTAGCGGGACGGGTTCTGCGTGATGCCGGCGATCACGGCACACTCGGAGAGATTCAGCTGGCTGACCGGCTTGTTAAAATACCGTTCGGAAGCCGCCTCAACGCCGAGGGTATTCTGCCCGAGGTTGATGGTGTTGAGATATTTTTCCAGAATCTCGTCTTTGGTAGTGATCTTTTCAAGCTGCACCGCAAGATACTGCTCCTGGATCTTACGGTTAAGACGGTCGAGGAACGTATTCTCATCCGTCCAGCCGGTGAAGTAGTTGTTCTTTAAGAGCTGCTGGGTAATTGTGGAAGCACCCTGGGAAAAGTCGCGCTCGGTAATGCCGATATAAGCGGCACGTGCGATACCTTTGGTGTCGATCCCGTTATGTTCGTAAAAACGGGAGTCTTCGATCGCGACGAAAGCGTGCTGCAGCTCGATCGGAATCTGGTCTAAGGTCACGTATTCGCGATTCGCTCCGGAAGCGGCGAGGGTCTCGATCTCGCGTCCGTCGCTGTCTAAAACGCTGGTGGAAAAGCCCGTCGGCGATATGTCGATCTCCGAGGCGTCAGGGCATTCCGCGATCAGGTGGCTGATATATAAGCCCACCGCGCCGAATGTGATCGCCGTCACTAACAGAATGCCGACGAAGACCGACTTGATGATGGTGAGCACCAGCTTTTTGCGCGTGCGCTTCGAGCGGTTCTTTAATTCTTTTTTATGGTTTTCAATCCCTTTTTTTCCGTAGTTCATATGATTTCCTATTAAAATATGATAGAATATGGTTACTGTTTACTGCCCATTATACCAAAAAAATCAGAAACGGTCAAAAATATGTCTCAGGAGTTAATTTACGAGGTTTCCCGCGAGGGCCGCGGCGAGTATGAAGAGAAGAAATCGCGTTTTATCGCGGTGGTAAAAAAGGTGCATTCCGAGGATGAGGCGAATGCTTTTATCGCGGCGAAAAAGAAGGAGCACCACGACGCGCGGCACAATTGCAGCGCCTATATCGTGACGGGAGAGGGTGGACGGAAGATCACGCGGTTTTCCGATGACGGTGAGCCTGCGAAGACGGCGGGACAGCCGATCCTGGAGGTGCTTTCCCACGCGAACCTCATTAACGTCGTGTGCGTGGTGACGCGGTATTTCGGCGGCGTGCTGTTAGGGACGGGCGGGCTCGTACGCGCATATACGCAGAGCGCGAAGGATGCGGTGGAGGATGCCCGGCCGCTTTTGCGAAGGCGGGGTTTTGCGCTCGTCATCGTGACGGATTACAACGATCTCGGGAAGGTGGAATACATTCTGCGCGAAAAAGGGATCGGGCTTGCGGATACGATCTATGAAGCGAAGGTGAGCATAAGCTGCGATGTGCCGGCGGAGGATAAGGACGCGCTGGAAAGGCAGATCACCGAACAGACCGCCGGACGCGCCGTGATCACCTGGGGGGATGAGAAATATATTTAAAAGGTAGTCACAATGAATGGAACTGTCCAGCAGGTCATCCGAATACATGATGAATCATAGAAGATGCGGATTACGAAATGTATGAAGCATCTTTTTTGATGCATTTTTTCTTTGAGGGTAGTATAATGTCAATGAATAGGCTTTTAAAAATAAAGCATGCAATGGAGGTAG
>JAFSYD010000345.1 GCA_017443685.1 Lachnospiraceae bacterium
CTGCAACGACATCCTTCAGCAATCCATGTCTGCGGCTTCTGCAATCGACGGTTTTAATCAGGAGCTGCTCGGTTATCACCTGAAAGGGTGCGTGACGGAGGGCATAAAAAACGGCGATGAAGAGATCGTGGATGAGCTCTTAAAGACGGTACGGAAGCTGATGAAATGATCCGAAGAATAAATCCACGAAAACTATTGACTTCGAATAGTTAATAACATATTTGTTATTATATGCGTACTATAAAGATGATACATTTCTTCTTCTGCATCATTTTAAAAAGAAATCTCAGAAGACCCCACGCAGGGAGATTGAGAAGGCAAAAATGGAAGTGGAGGATTACAGACGGAGGCATAAGGACGATGAGTAGATGGAAAGATGTCAGAAAAGAACTGAATATTACATCGGAAGAAGAGAATGTGATAGAACTTGAAAAAGATCTGATCCGGACAATGGTAGCCATCCGGGAAGAGCAAGGGCTTTCCCAGGCTGAGCTTGCATCCAAATGCAATGTAAAGCAGCCGCTTATCGCCCGAATGGAGAAAGCGGTTCATTCGCCTCAGATCGACAGTCTTTTGAAAATACTTGTTCCGCTTGGCTACAAGCTTCAGATTGTACCTTTGGAGAAGAAAGCGTAAAATAGACGATAGAACGAGGTTTAATTCAGGTTATGGATAAAAAATAAGTGATCTTACAACGGCTCCGCTGAATGAGGACGGGATTTATAAGGCGTTTGAGGCACTTGGACTGTTGCCATAGGGAAACTGCATAATATCGCCTGATCCGGGCTCCCACATCTGTGGGGGCTCATTTTTGTGTGACAACGAGCCGGATATGGGGCATCATGTTCGCATGAAGTGCCGCGGATCCATAAAAAAATAACCGTTTCTGATATCGGGGAACGCTTAAGGAACGCTCGGGCTACCATTCGGGAACACGGGGTCATATATAATCCCTCGCGTCAGGCAAAAGTCTGATGGAACCAAGTGAAACATAAGGTGAAATATTTGTAACTGTTCAGCAGCGCGAAGCATTTACTGCTGAGCGACTGCCCGGTAACGTAAATCCACCGGGCGAGGCATCAATTTTCCATGGCGTCAGCCTTGATGCCTCGCGTATCTGTTCAGCCTGCTGAACAGATACAAATATTTTTCATGCTAAGTATCGGGTCGAAGGGGCTTAAGCAGTCTCATGCAGTGACCCAGGGAGGACAAATTATGTATTTTGACGCGATTGCAAAGATTGTTGCACAAAGGACCGGATGTGATGTATCGGCCGTAAAGCCGGAAAGTACATTTTCGGAACTCGGGATCGATTCCTTAGATACGGTAGAGCTTCTGATGAACTTAGAGGACGAGATCGGCATTGAGATCGAGCTGGATCAGAAGGTGGAGACCGTGGACGACCTGGATAAATTCATCCAGAGCATAAAGGGGTAATACATATGATACGGTCGGCAATTTGTGAAATGCTTGGGATCGAATATCCGGTATTTCAGGGCGGAATGGCATGGATCGCGGACGGGAAGCTGGCCGCCGCCGTATCCGAAGGCGGCGGTCTTGGGATCATCGCGGCGGGAAACGCACCCGGCGACTATGTCAGGGAGCAGATACGGATCGCAAAGGGCATTACAAAAAAGCCCTTCGGCGTCAACATAATGCTGCTTTCCCCCTTCGCGGATGAGGTGGCAAAGGTCGTCATCGAAGAAAAGGTGAATGTCGTTACCACGGGCGCGGGAAATCCATCCAAATACATCGCGGACTGGCTCGCGGCAGGGATCCGGGTGATCCCGGTGGTCGCGTCCGTGGCGCTGGCAAAGCGGATGACGCGTCTTGGCGCTTCGGCGCTGATCGCTGAGGGCGGCGAAAGCGGCGGCCATGTCGGCGAACTCACAACGATCGTTCTCGTTCCCCAGATCTGTGACGCGATCGACCTTCCGGTGATCGCGGCAGGCGGGATCGCGGATGGAAGAGGGATTGCTGCGGCATTTATGTTAGGCGCCTGCGGCGTACAGATGGGCACCCGCTTTTTAAGCGCGAACGAGTGTACGATCCATCCGGCATATAAGGAAAAAATATTACAGGCAACCGACCTGTGTACGATGGTCACGGGCAAACGTTTAGGTCATCCGGTCCGCAGCTTACGGACGCCGTTCGCAAGAGAGTATGCGAAAGCGGAGTATGGCGGAATGCCGGACGAAGAGCTTGAGCAGCTCGGCACGGGAGCGCTTCGGCGGGCCGTTGTCGAAGGGGATGCCGAAAAAGGCTGCTTCCTTTCGGGGCAGGTGGCCGCAATGGTAAAAAAAGAGCAGCCGGCCGCGCAGATCGTAACGGAAGTCGTTCGCGAGGCGGAGGCGATTCTTAGCGGAGCATCACAATGGATAAAATAGCATTTATATTTTCCGGACAGGGGGATCAGTACCCCGGCATGGGAAAAGAGTTATATGACAATTTCGCAGCGGCCAAAGAGGTGTATGACCTGTGCGAGAGCCTGCGCCCGGGAACTTTGGCGCAATGTTTTTACGGGACCGGGGAAGAATTAAAGGAGACAAAGAACACACAGCCGTGCCTGTTTGTTATGGAACTCGCAGCGGCCAGTGTGCTGCTGTCGAAAGGGATCACACCGCAGGCCGCTGCGGGATTCTCTCTCGGGGAAGTCGCAGCCGCTGCGATGAGCGGCGTCCTTGACAAGGAGACAGGATTTGCGCTGGTGATCAAGCGCGGCGAGCTGATGCAGCGGGAGGCGGAAAAGTTCGATACCGCGATGGCATCCGTCGTGAAGCTTTCGGCACCGAAGGTACAGGAAATCTGTGACCGCTATGAGAAAGTATATCCGGTAAACTTCAACTGCCCCGGACAGATCGCCGTATCAGGACTGGCCACGCAGATGGCAAAGGTTTTTGTCGATGTCCGCGCAGCAGGCGGCAGGGCGATCCCGCTTAAGGTAAGGGGAGCGTTCCATAGTCCGTTTATGACGGAAGCGGCAAAGGCCTTTGGCGAAGAACTGAACAAAGCAGCACTGCATAAGCCGGATATTACGCTGTATTCCGATATGACAGCCGAGCCATACGGGGAGGACGCGGGAAAGCTCTTATCCGGGCAGATCTGTCATCCCGTGCAATGGGAAAAGCTCATCCGCAATATGATCGCGGACGGGATCAATACCTTCATTGAGATCGGACCCGGGCAGACGTTAACGAATATGATGAAACGGATCGATTGCGGTGTTAAGGCAATGACCGTAAACGACTGTCTTGGAAAGGTGTAAGGAATGTTAAAAGGAAAAACAGCGGTCGTAACCGGAGGATCCCGCGGGATCGGGGAAGCGATCGTAAAAGAATTCGCGTCGATGGGGGCAGATGTTGCCATCATCTATGCGGGAAATACAGCCGCAGCCGAGGCGGTATGCGAGTATGTGAAAACGACCTGCGGCATAAAGGCCGGAATCTACCGGTGCGACGTATCCGATTATATGGCGGCGAAGGAAACGGTGGCTGCGATAAGATCGGATTTCGGCGGCGCACAGATC
>JAFSYD010000346.1 GCA_017443685.1 Lachnospiraceae bacterium
CGCTTCCTGCTTTTCTTTACGCGTTAGCTTTTCTTTTGCCATAATGCATCAACCAAAATCCTAATAGGTGTATTTCGCCGTGTAGTTCGAGCCGTCACCGACGTATTCCTTTACGGCGCTGTCGTTGTTCGCGTTGTTCGCGGCAAGCGTCGGATCCATCAGCGACCAGTCCGAGCCGTTGAATTCAATGATGTCGTCAACCCATCCTTTGCCTTCGAGGTATACGGAGATCCACGCGTGATACGCCGTCCCCGAATAGCCGACCACAAGCTTGGTCGGGATATCCTGCGACCGCAGCATGGCGGACATCAGGGATGCGTAGTCGAAACAGATGCCCTTTTTCGACGCATAGGTTGCATCCACACTCGGGATGTAATTGACCGTCACGTTCGAAGCGAGATCCGTGTCGTAGGAGATATTTTTGATCACCCAGTTATAAACATTTGTGATAAAGGAAATGTCATCCGTCGAATCGTCCGAAAGCTCCACGCCTTTCTGTACCGCCTCGGAATCCGCGGTGTAATTGACGTACTGGTTCGGGAAAAGGTAAGGGCGGAACTCATCGGCAAGCTCCACGCGCACCTTCTGGGAAAGCCCCACGGAATACATATCCTCGGTGACATTTTCAAGCACATCGATCTGATATGTGCCGTTCCCGCCGGTTAAGGGCAGGGCGTGATAGTCGCTGATCTCAAGCGGATAATCGTATTCCGTTCCGTCGGGATTGTGGATCTGTACCTGTACCTTCGGCGCGCTGCCCCCATAGCGGATCATCACGTAACCGTCGGCGGTGTTCGATGCGTCGATCGAAATCGCGCTGTTCCCGTAGACGGTCGTGCCCGGCGCTTCGGGCATATTGAAATCGTGAACGGTTTCGCGCGGCACGCCCGCGTTCTCCGAGGTGTCGGACATCCCGATCTGTTTTTTTAAATCTCCGATCGAGCAGCCGGACAGCAGTAAGGTTGCCGAAAGGAAAAGGATGAAAAGTTTTTTCATGACTCAGCTTCTTTCTCCGTGGAATTGTTGTTGATCACCAAATGCAGCACGTTCCCGGCACGGTCGGGAATGTAAACGTTCAAAAATGTATCCGGATACGGGAAGATCACCTCGCCGATGATCGCCATTGTGGAGATCGGATCGACGCGGTTGTTGCCGGCGTCGAGAGCGAAGATCTTCTGGTAATCCACACTGGACCCTTCGTCGTCAACGTACAGGATGACCTTTCCTTCTTTGACAAAATTATCCTTAAGCACGGGCACGCTCCGGTCCACATCGGTGACGGTCGCTTCCGCCGTTGTGGTCTGAAAGTTGTAAAATTTTGCCGTTACGGAAAGCGTTCCGTTCTTCGTCGGCAAAATGTAAAAGGTGTTGCGTCCGCTCTGGTAAACGGGCGTCTGTGTCCCGCCGACGGTCGCCGTGACCGTATCCACAGGCACGGAAGAATCAATCGTAACGTCATAGCGGATACGTCCGCGCAGGAATACATCGTGGTTCGGCTCGACGGTCATTGCCGGCTTTAAAAATAATACCGGAGTTGCCACAACCGCGGCGATGATGCCGATGGCAACGAACTTCTGCAGGCCGTAGCGGCGCTGTCTGTACATATTATACTCTATCAGCGTTTCAAGGGGAATGGAATTTTCTTTTTGTCCCTCTTCAAAAAAAATAAATTCCAAAAGCCGCTTTGCGTCCTCGACCTCGAAGACCGGGATATGAAGGCGCCCCTTCGGCGGATGGATGTCTTTTTCTTCCGCCATTTCCTCGGAAGCGGCGATGTTCATTTCGTTCATCCAGCGGTTGAACTGCTTCGCCCGGGCCAGGCGCTTGATCGAGTGAAGCGCGTGCAGATAGATATCAAAAAGGATATCCTGCGCGTAGCCCGTATTCCACACATAGCTGTAAGCAAGCGAAAACTGCTGCTGATAAGTCATCGCAAAAAGACTGGCGAAAGCATTGCTGTCACCCAGTCTTGCGTCGTGAACCAGTGTTTCGATGTATTTGAGCTCAACCTTTCTCAAATCCGCATACTCCGTTTGGCGATCATCGAACGCGAGCGTTTGATGTCACGCTGGCGGCTCTTTTCATAGGCGATCAGCGCGAGATCCTCGGGCGTTAAGATGATCGGCTCGAATTTCGGTATCATTTCAGCGATCTTTTCGTCGGCTGCAACACCGATGGGGCCGTTTTCGTATTCATAATCCAAAGGCACGTCCGCATCCCATGCGGTGTAATTATCCTCAGCGGAAGCGCCGCCCGCGAGACGCATGGCTTCTTCCATTTCCGCCTGTGCGGCGTTTTCGTTTAAGCGCATCGAAGAGAGCGCGATCAGCCGCGTGATGGAGGTGACGTCGTCGATCCCGGCATAAGCGGTACCGCAGTTGTAAACGATCTTCGCGTGCTTGCCGGAAGCATTGTGGTCGCGTACCTTCTCCGCGAGCCGGTCTAAGAATACCTCCAGATGCAGATCAGCCTCTTTTTCGTACAAAACGATGAACCGGTTGCCGCCGTTCCGGCCGACCACGCACTCGTCTAAGGCCGACATCGTAAGGATCAGGGAAAAATTGCGGATGTGGTCGTTGCCGCCCATCCGTCCCTGCTTGGCATTGACGTCTTTTAAGGAAACAAGCTCGATCATGGCACAGCCCATCTCGCGCGGGATGTCCTTTTCCGCGTATTCATCGATGATCGAATCCACGGAAAAACGGTTGCCGATCCGCGCCACCGTGTCGGTGTTCGCCGCCTGTGAAAGGGCAGTCAGGTTCTGGTTCTGCCGTGAGAACATCGAAAAGTCGATGATGATCATAAAAAAGCACATGAACATCGCGGCCCACAGCAAAAGACAGACGATCCTTAAGTTGGAATCGGTCGCCATTTCCTGGTAAATGTTGCTCGCGACGACGATCCGGTAAAAGCAGACCGCCGCAAATGCGACGAACGCAAATAATTCGACAGTTTTTACACGGTCAAAGACTTTCATAACACACCTCACCAAAACGTTTCACACACATTTACTTTAAATCAAAGCAAGGGTTCACACACAATTCCCTATGCCCCGATATTCTGTTCGGATGCCTCGAACTTCATAACGATATCCAGCCGAAACTCCTTTTCGTCGGCATCGACACGCATCGTTCCGTGATATTTTTCGACGGTTTCCCGGATCGACCGTAAGCCGATGCCCGTATGCCCGGGCTTTGTGGATACGAAAACGCCGATGCTGTTCGCAAGGGAGCCGTCGTAGGAATTCGTCGAAACGATATACAGATGGATGAAGTTCTTCAGCTGGACCGAGATGGCCAGCCGCCGTTCTTCCTTCGGCAGATGCCCGCAGGCGTCGATCGCGTTCTCCATGATATTCCCGAGAAGCGAGCAAAACTCCACATCATCAATGGGAAGCTCATCCGGCAGGTCGATCTGAAGCTCGGTCGCAATGCCGTTTTCCGCCCCTTTTTCCGCATAATAATTAAGGACTGCGTTCAAGGCGGGATTAAAGCAATAATTTTTCACAATTATATTATCGGCATCTTCTGCATAATTACTTAAATATTGTTTTAATTCTTTCCAATTTTCTTGAGCGGCAAGCCGGGTGAGGACATGCAGGGTATGCTTGAAATCGTGCCGCACCCGTGAATCCCGCTGCATCTGCTCCTGAAGATTCTTATACTGCAGGTTCTTGATCTCGTGCAGATGCGCCGCTTTCTCGAATTCCCGGACGTGAATATACTCCAGCGTAAACGAGTAGAAGATGGCCGTTAAGTATATGTAAAGCAAAAGCAGGCAGATCGTAAAAAGTCCGTACAGTCCCGCCAGATTCCTTGCCCGAAGCAGGTTCGGACTGGCCGGGATCATGGCGATGTTCATCGCTAAAAACAGTACCGGTATCGACAGCCAGGAGTACCATATGCCTTCGAAAGAGTGGGCCGGAGAGATCACGCGCACGTCCCACAGGCTCGTCGATAAGTAGACGCCGCTGCAGATCACCAGCGAAAGCACGGCCTGGATCAAAAACACATCGGGTCCCACATAAAGCCTTGTGCCGGCGCCGGTCATTGCGGCCGCGATGTAAGCGGCATTCGACGGAAAGGTCATAAAGACCGCCGCCCAGATGTATATGAGCAGGCACCTTGCGAAGGTCAGTTTGGTTAAAAAAAAGTATGCGCCGAAGAACGGGATCAAAAACACGAACAGCGCCCGGTTGTCACGCATTCCCGTCGCGTCCCAAAACAGATCCAAAAGCGGCAGTGTCAAGCCGGTGTAGCCGAGGCAGATCGCGGCGATCAGCTGCGGACTTGTCTTAAAATACGTCCGCACGGGGTAAAACGCGCAGAAAAAAGTCGACAGCAGCACCAGCGCGGCGGAAAGGTTGTTCATGCGTTCTGTCCTTTCCGAAGCTGGTCAAAGCAGTAGTTCTGCCAGGTCCGTTCGATCAGTTGGCTTTCCCGTACCTTGATCGGGAACTTTTGACCGTTGGCCATAATGCAGGTGCGCTCCGTGATGTTGCGGATGTGATCCATATTCACAAAAATGCCCTTGTTGATCGCTAAAAAGCGCTCGTCCTCGTCGATCATATCGGTGAATTCTTTTATCGTCATCCGGGTGCGGTATTCTTCGCCGCTTTTGGCACGGATCAGAAGGTAATGCCCGCTCGAAGCCGCCGATATGCAATCCGAGAAGAGGAGCTTCACTTCCCTTCGGTCCGCCGTGAACGTCATATAGCGGTTCATCGTCGGAAGCACGTTAAGGGCGTCGTCAAACAGCGTGCGCAGCCTCTCTTCCGAAACGGGCTTAACGATGTAGTCGAACGCGTGGAAACGGAATGCTTCCGGCATATTTTCGCGGCTTGTCGTGACGAAAATGATCATGCACCCGCTGTCGCGCTTGCGGATATCGTGCGCAAGGTCGAGCCCGCTTAAGCGCCCGATGAGAGGCAGATAGGAACGGAATCAATATCCGCAAAACACTTGTAAAGCACGGACTTTCCTTCCATGACCGGCATGCCGGCCTCCGGGCCGATATTGCCGAGGCCCAAAACGCGCGTGCCGTCCGACACGACCGCTACCATATTGCCCCGGCAGGTATAGTCAAAGGAAAGGTCCTTGTCCTCGCGGATTTTGCGGCAAGGCTCCGCGACGCCCGGCGTATAAAGCACGCTCAAATCATGGGCGTTCTCCAACTTCGCCTTCGGCACTGTCGCCAGTTTGCCGTTGTGCTCCTTATGAACTTGGAGCGCTTCTTCGTTCAGATTCATATAATACCCCTTCCTTTCATTTGATATAAAAAATTTTAGGACGCGAATTGCTCCCATCCCTAAGAGAAGGATACCTTATTTTACGGTGATTGTCAATTTCTAATTTTCTGAAAATCACTTGTATCCCGTCCCATCCGACAGACGTTTTCCTGCCCGTCGTCTCTGCCCTGCGGCCGTTTCCACACCATGCTGGAAAAAGAAAACCCCGGAGCTATGCTCCGGGATGGATATTCTGGAGGCGACACCCAG